>JAHIZR010000006.1 GCA_018814465.1 bacterium
CTGCCAGCAGCGCGGCCACCGCGGTGACTCGCTCTTCATTGTTCAAAAAGCGCGCTGAAGCCTCGGTTTGATCGCCGACGACTCGTTTTTCCACAAACAAATGATGGTCGGCTTTCGAGGCGATTTGCGGCAAGTGGGAGATGACAAGCAATTGATGCTTCTTTCCTAACTTTGCCAGTTCACTTCCGACCTTTTCGGCAATCTGACCCGAAATCCCCAGGTCAATTTCGTCAAAGATCATCGATGGGTATTGAATCTTATCAGCCAGCACACTCTTGATGGCCAGCATCACGCGCGAAGCTTCGCCGCCGGAAGCCGCTTTGGAAAGCTCGGCAAGATCGCTGCCCACATTCGCGGAAAACAGAAAGCGGGCACGATCCGCGCCGTTCTTCCCGACTTCATTCGGCTGTATCGGCAAATCGCTCTCGACCGCAATCTGAAAACGGGCCTTCGAAAAACCGAATGGATGCAGGCAATCTTCGATTCGTTTCGATAACTTGCCTGCCGCGGTTCGCCGCTTTCCCGACAGCCGCTCGCCCGCTTCAATTAATTGTTTATCGGTATGCGCAAGCTCGTTGCCAACGGTTTCGATGCGTGATTTCAGAGCCTCTCCTTCCTCCAGAAGATCTTTCAGCTCAGTCGCCCGCGCAATGATTTCGTTCAGGTTCATGCCGTGCTTTCGCTTCAATTCCCACAGCACGCCCCTCCTCGCCCGGAGCGATTCAAGCTCCTCTTCATCCATCTCCACCCCTTCCATATAATCGCGGATTTGAGCGCTCAGGTCTTTGACTTGCGATTCGATATTCTTCAGTTCGGATGCCAGCGGAGCAATATCCTCATCAGTCCGCGCGAGTTCGCGGGCAATCGTTCTGGCTTGCCCGATCCGGTCGGAAACCGCTTGTTCTCCCTCCGTGAGCAGAGCATGAAGCAATTGCGCCTGTTCGCGAAGCTTTTCGGAATTTTCGAGTTTGCGCAGCCTGCTCTCGATCAGCTCCTCTTCCCCCTCGGTTAATCCCAGCCGCTCTATCTCTTCAAGCTGATAGGTAAGCAAAGACTGTTCGCGGGTATGCACAGCAAACTTTTCCTGCAAGTCATGCAGAATCCGGTTCAATTCAGATCGCTTGCGATACAGCTTGCGGAATTCCTGCAGGTCCGGCAGGCTTCCGGTAAAAACATCAAGAAACTCCAACTGCTTCTCAGGACGGTAGAGCGATTGATTCTCGCGCTGTCCGTGAATATCCAGCAGATGTTCGCGAAGCTCCGGAAGCAGAGACTGCAGCAGCGGCTGATCATTTAAGAAAGTCCGCGTTCGCCCGCTCTGCGACAGCTCCCTCCGGATGATCAGCTCCTCCCCGGAATCCTCGAAATAAGCATCTCCTGCCGTTTTCCTGATAGCCTCTTGATCGGCAATCCTGAACGTGCCTTCGATAACTGCCTTGGACTCGCCTTTGCGGATCGCATCCTTGGGAAAGGTCTTTCCCATGAGCACATCAACCGCGCCTAAGATCATGCTCTTCCCGGCGCCGGTTTCCCCCGTCAAGACGATAAGTCCTGTATCGAAATCCAAAGCGAGCTCGCGGATGAGCAGATAATTGCTTATGTCAAGATGCGCCAGCATACTTCATCTGCCAAGTACGGCGATTTTGCCCGTTGCGGAGTGACCGTCTTTAGAGGTCGTTACAATCAGATAAACACCTCCGGCAACCAGCACTCCGTCTTGGTTGCGGCCGTCCCAGCCCCCGGCAATCATTTCGCTCCAAGTCAATTCGCGTACCAGTCTCCCGGTGATCGTGAAAATCCGGGCGTCCTCAAATCGTCCGCCAAGCCGCTGCGGATCAAGAAAGAGCCTCTGCGACCCATCCGCCTTAAACGGATTCGGATAGGGCCAGACTTCATCCAGTTCAGCCATTCGGGATAAATACGGCGTCGTTAAGTGCGACAAGCCGTCCTGCGTTCCGATCCAGAATTCCCCGGTTGCGGGATTGGAAGTAATAGAATTAACGCCGTTCGACGTCAGCAGGGATGGATGGTCGATTGACGAAGACGTCTGGAATACATGAATCCAGGCGAAGTTGTTATCCAGCACTGCGACTCCTTCATCGGTCGCGAACCATTTGTTGTCCTGTGAATCGACGTGAATATCATTCACCCGGTGTCCCACCGGCATATCATAAAGACAGATGAAATTCATATTATTGCTGAGCGTTCTGGGTAGTCCGCCTTGCAGGTAGAAGGCTCCGCTTTCGGTGCCGATCCAAAGATAATTTTGCTGATCGACGGTCCAACATAGAATATCCGGTTGAATATCCGGGAAACAGGTGGTCCCGTCCTGAAAATCGCGTGGATTGAAGCTGAACCATTCGTCGTCCGTGGTATCCGGCAGCGCTCCGCGATCCACCAGCACATGCGATTTATCGTTGGCTCCTCCGACAGCGCCGATCCACACTCGGTCATACGGATCAACCATGACTTCTTCCACCTCGCCGGCGCTCATTCCCAGCACAACCGGCGGATAGAAATACTCCCAGGGTTCAGGGTGATTTCCCTGCGCGATCCATTCCGCGGAAACGCGCGCCAATGCCGGACCGCTGGCCGCTCCGCCAATCCGGTTTGCGATGAAGATATCACCCCGTAAATTCCGGGCGACGCGCGTGATGACGAAGGATGGCGATGAGATGCCAAGCAGTCTCTGACCATTGATATCAAAGCCTGAAGTATCCGCATGATCAAAAACCTGAATCGAGTCGCCGTCCGTCCAGAGCACTCCTCCCCCTTGACTGGAAATCCAGGCGTTGTCGAGATTGTCAAAGGTGATATCGCGCGGACTGTCAGAGAAAAAGGGGTGATTATAGTCGGAACTCTGAATCCGGTTCTTCCAGGTAATCCCGTCGTAAATATTGAACCCCCGCCGGTCGGAAGTCGTCGCCCAGAGCCGCCCGTTGCCGTCCAGTCCCGCATGGATAATCAGATTGCCGCCTATTCCCGGAGCATGAATCGGATCAGTCGGATTTTCCGGATCGACAAACAGGATTCCGCCGGATCTTGATGGACTGTCGCCGACACCAACTGCTAAAAGCTGATTATAATCGGCGTTGACACTCCGCAATCCGGTGATCGAGCCGATTGATGCTCCATAGTTCACCCAGTCGCTCCCGCTGAACTCGAGCACTCTGCTCGCTGTCGCTGCAAAGATACCCTCTTCCGTCTCGGCAAATTCAACGACAGAACTATTGAACTGAATCGAACTAAGGAATTCCGTCCCGTTATACTGATAAGTATAAATCGGTCCGGCCAGCCAGAGACGACCGCCTTCGGAAGCAAACAGAACTCTTATGTTGTCTTCAGGTATATTCGAATTGCCGGTCGTAATATTTTCCCATGAAGCGGGTGCGCTTAAGAGCTCACTTGTTGCATCGGCGCGAGCCAAGCCGTTTGCCGTTGCGGCATAGATCCATCCGTTGCACAGGGCAATATCGTTAACCTCGGCTTCATTCGGGAATCCGCCCAGGACTTTTATCGACTCGATAACGACATAATTATCGGGAATGGCGCTGTACTCGAACCGGAAAATGCCGTTA
>JAHIZR010000098.1 GCA_018814465.1 bacterium
AATGAGACGGCCTATCGCGAACCGCTTTTCTTCCCGTCCCGCGCGCGGGACGGGAAGAAATGAACTATACTACAACCCTAAGATAACACTTTCTGAAGATACAAGAATGACACGGATAGGAATGAGGATATAGCAGAAGCCCCGACAGATGCCGGGGCTTTTATATGCAGAGTAGTAAAAAAGGATTACTTAGATGAGCTTTGTTTTGTTGTCTTGGCGGCTGGGGAAGGTACGGACATGGCTGAAGAACCGCTGGAGGATATGACAACGTAATAGAGCATCTCGTCTTCGGGCTGCGGAATGGAAAGTGATTTTGTGGCGGACGTGCCGACTAAAGTTTCGAAGGGTCCGTCCGGCGAGGTGGACGAATAGAGTATATATTCCGGCGAGCCGGGATGCGTCCAGCGGAAAACAAGATCACCGGTACCTTCTTCTTTGTTTATGGTTAAATTCTCAGGAGCAACCATTGGATCGGCATTGCCCATGATGACGACATCATCAATATAGACACCTTCCTCGGTAATGCTGACATCGGACCCGAAGCGGAAACGGAACTGCACATCGCTGCCTTGATACTCACTTAGTTCGATGGAATAATCCGTCCATGTTGTGACAAAGCCGGAGTAGCAGGGCGAATTGGGGAAAGGACCGTCGCTGGTTGAGCGAATGACATACGTATAGGCGGGGTCCGGTTCGATCAATTCAAAGTCTCCGCCGTTCTCGGAGAGCTCAATGATAAAACCATCCCAGCTTTCGCCCGGAGTTGACGAAACAACTTCCGCCTCAATCTGCATCGTGAAGGACATCCAAGCGCCTTCCGGCAGCGCGGGGATGACGGGCGAGGTTAATAAGGCGTCGCAATAATTGACATAATCTCCGCCGCCGGTGCTGCCGCACTTATAGGCGTGTGTGCCGCTGCTGGCTCGTTCCGTGGAAAGATGCCAGTTATCCTGCCATCCATCGTTTGCCGTATGCGTCCAGCCGGTCGCGCCGGATTCGAAATCTTCGGAAAAGACCGTAAAAGTCGGGACAGCGGTTAACTCAGCATTGAGAACGGTGGTCATCTGATCTTCGATTTCAACGCCGGTTAACAACTCACTTGTATAGCCGTGCTTCGTGAAGCGGATATTATAGGTTCCTACGATGGAAGTCATCGTATAGAAGCCGCTCTCATTGGTGGTCGCGGTCTGCTGACTGCCCATCCGGGTAACCTTCACCCCTTCGATAATTTCTTCAGTTCCTGCTTCGGTCACCGTTCCTTCCAGTGTTCCGAAAGCGGCGGCGGCGCTTCCGAAGAGAATCACGCGCTGATCCTGCAGACCCTGTGAAGTCGGATCATTGTCGCCGTCGAACGTATATTGGGTATAATCGGTTCCATCACTGATGCCGACGGTGGCGCTGTTCATGATGGTTAGATCTTTGTACTGGATCTTGAACTGGCTGTCGCCGTTCGGACCGGGATTGGTGGCAACGTCGTAAAGCCAGATCTGGAAGGTTTCGATTTCAGTAGAATTCCAGTGTTTAATCTGCCGCCATTCGATGATGAAGGCATTTTGCGAAGCACGGTGATAGTAGCTGATATGTTCTTCGCCTTCAGGATTCAGATCATCCCAGAAGGGAGCGATGCCGATGCCGAGATTCGGACTGGGTAATGCTTCATTTGTATAGGTAGTCGCTGTGCCGTTAAAGCTTAAGAAACCGTTTGAGCAGACCCAAACACTCGTGTAGTTAACATCGTAGAAACGGAAGTTGAAAGGGATTGTGATTGTCGCTCCCGCATCATCGCCGGTAATGCCGGTAAAGGTTCCCGGCCCGTTAGCATCGGGAGCGATTTCCAGCCAAGCGTAGGTGGGACCGCCCGCATCGCCGTTCTCGCACGCGACATAACCGCCGCCATCGGGATTGCTGCAATCATATTGAACATCTTCGGGCAGGGTAAAGTTCTGTGTCGTCGCGGAACCCAGGACAACTCCGTCGACAGCGTGTTCGCCGCACCCGGCACCATAGGCCACCATATCATAGGTTCCTTGCGGCACGGTAAAGCTGTAGAAGCCGGATTCATTCGTGATCGCGTAGGGAACGGGTTGATCAACCAACACGACATAGGCTCCGACGGCAAAGCCGCCCTCGCAGCTGTATACAGTACCGGACAGCACTCCGGTTGGTTGTGCGATCAAAGAGATATTCTGTGTGGTGGTCGTGCCGTCAAAAACCGAAACACTATTGATTATCTCAGGATAATATCCGAAGGCGGAACATTCGATATCATACGTCCCCGCGGGGACGGACAGAGCATACTCTCCCCCGGCATACGTAAGAGTCGTGTGATTATTTGGTGTCAGAGTAATCCGAGCGCCGATGATGGGGTCTATTCCGTCATCGACGATGCCGTCGAGAGTTCCGAAATCAGCGACAGCCAACACGGCTTCATAGGCATCGATAAAGCCATAGCCATAGGTATTATCGTTGCCGGCAGTGCCGTAATCAATCGCCGTATTAAGGATTGCATCCTTTATCGTAACATAGTCGCAATCGGGGCAGGCTTCCCGCATGAGCGCAACGACACCGGCGACGTGAGGTCCGGCCATCGAGGTGCCGCTCTTCAGACCATAGCTTCCTAACGATACCGGGATTGACGAATAAATGGATTCGCCGGGAGCGCTGATTTCAGGCTTGATAGCATCGGGCAGCGCGGGAGTGCATTGCGACGGCCCGCGGGACGAATTACCGCCGATCGGATAGGGCGCGCTGTAGTTAGTGGCATCAACGGAGCCGACAGAGAAGATCTGATACTCGTTGAAGGAATAGACGGCAGGGCTGCGAATGGTTGAAGCATCGGGTCCTTCATTCCCCGCGCTCCAGATAATGACCGGGCCGGCCGCTTCACAATTCAGGATAACGGTGTTCCAATAGTCGAAACAGGCCGCATAGCCGGGATTGTCTTCATAAACACCCCATGAATTCTGAATGACATCGGGGACATCGTCGATGGTGGAAGGATCGCGGTCTGGATCAATAAACCACTCATAAGCGGTGATGACATCGTTGTCCATCTCGGTTGTCATGGCCTGTCCAATGGCATTACAGGCAATCCACCGGGCATTAGGGGCCGCTCCGACAGTGTTCGTATCGGAACCGCTGATCGCCCGTCCGACCATGGTCCCCATGACGTGGGTGCCGTGACCGGTAGCGCTGGCATCGGCTGGAGTCGGAGCCGCACCGAGTACATCCAGCCAGCACTCTCCGGCGGGAGCGAAGTTGCCGCGCCAGCGACTTGCGAAAGCCGGATGAGTCCCATCGACTCCGCTGTCCAGATTAGCCACCAGCACACCTTGTCCAGTGATGCCCAGCACGCGATTCACTTCCGTCGCGCGAATGGCGTCCTGCCCCGGGGTGGTTGTTTCAGTATCAAGAGAGTTGCGGGGACGCCGTCCATCGATGCCTGTTTTCCAGTTATTCGGTGTCGGATCAAATAGCGCTGCTTTGAAGTTTTCAGTAACATATTTGATATCACCGCGATCACGAAGACTTTCGATGAAGTGGTTCGTTGCCGAAACGACAAACAGGTTTTCAATCCAGTGCGGAGTATAGCCGAAGACGGCTCCGGATTTCAGGGCGGCATCGAACTCCTTTTGAAAAGCGGGTTGAACCGATTCCGCATTATACTTAAGCGCTCGCATAACTTCAGCATGACGTTCTTCGAGCGTAGCCTTTCGTTCATGCAACTGAAGGTCGAGCGCGCGGATATCGATGGGGCTTTCGAAGATCACGATTGCACTAATGGGCGAATCGGGCGGGGCTTTACTAAGTTGAGCCTCCAAAGTTGGAGAGAACACGGCGCCATCAACTCGGAATCCTAACAGCAACATAGACATAAGAACAAGAATAGAATGTCGCTTCACCTTCATAGAATCATCCTTTGACAAGTCAACATCATAGAAATAGTCATCATCGGAAATCGTGCGGAGTTGTGAATCTGTAATTTATTTCATTATGAAGCTGAAAGCAAGCGTTTTCCCGCAGGAGAAAACTTCTCGGACTCTCTTAAGTATATGATTATTATTGCTGTTTAGCGGGCATTAAGATAAATGAGACGGAACGAGGGAGTAAGGGTCAATAGCAGTAACCGGCGGAAACACCGTCATCTGGGACTATGATTGGATCAGGAAGGACAACAATAGTCTCAAAACGGGCTCTTATGCATAAGTATCGGAGGCCACTAAATCCATCACCCTGCGGATTGTCTGTGCGGCTTCCGCCATGACGATCGGCTTCATAATCAGGGCTGAGATCCCCCAAGACCGGTAATTATCAGATGTGATTGTCTCGCTGAATCCTGTGGTCAGAATGACCGGGAGACCTTTTCTGATGCGATGGAGCTCCCGGGTCAACTCGCTGCCCGTCATATGCGGCATATTCTGATCGGTAATCACCAGATCGAATCTCTTGGGATCGGCTTTGAAAGCCTCCAATGCTTCCACGCTGCTGGTTCGACCGGAGACCGCATAGCCGAGACCTTTCAGCATTTGCAGTGCCATTTTAACAATCTGCTCTTCATCGTCAACAAAGAGGATGCTTTCCGTTCCATGCGGGACTTCACTGGAGACTGTTTTAAGCTGCAGGTCGGAGGTGCGCGCCAGAGGCAGCAGAATCTCGAAAGTAGTGCCTTCGTTTTCTTTGCTCGCGACATGAATCGCGCCGCGATGCTTGGTGATAATGCCATGGACAACGGATAATCCAAGGCCGGTACCCTCGCCGACAGCTTTGGTGGTAAAGAACGGTTCAAAGATGCGCTCGATGGTATTCTCGCTCATTCCGTGACCGGTATCGCTGATCGTCAGATAAGAGTAGTCACCGGCTGAAAGCTGCGGATAGGCCTTTGCCGCGTCGGCATCAAGAGTAATGGCTTTCAAGGTAACTTCGAGAATTCCGCCGCGCTCTCGCATGGCGTGGGACGCATTGGTGCAGAGATTCATGATGACCTGATGGATTTGCGACGGGTCAGCAAGGACGGCACCCGTGCGTTTGTCGATGTTCTCATGAATCTCGATGGATTTTGACAGGGAGGCTCGCAGGAGCTTAAGGGCTTCCTTGATGATCAGGTAGAGTTCGATCGGCTTTTGCTCTTCTTCGCCCTGCCGCGAGAAGGTCAGGATTTGCTTGACCAGATCCTTGGCCCGGTAGGCGGCTTGAATGACATGCTCGATCTCCTCCCGTCTGCCGTTTTCGGACATATTCTGGAGCGCGATCTCGGAATAGCCCAGAATCGGCGTCAGGATGTTATTGAAGTCATGCGCAATTCCTCCGGCGAGAGTGCCGATCGTTTCCAGTCTCTGGGCGCGCCGCAACTGCGTTTCAAGGGATTGTTTTTCGACTTCGACGGCGACGCTGTCGCTGATATCGTGGCTGTACATATGGATGGACCGCATCTCGGGGACACCCGTGAAGATTAATTGGAAGTAGCGATTTCCGAACTTGACTTTCTGTTCGGTAATCAGACCTTCCTTTGACAGGGTGCTGATGTCGAAGATTTCAAGGTCAGGGATCAGATCGAAGACATTTGCACCCAGCAGCTCCAATTGATCATGTTCGAAGAGTTCTTCCGCCGCCGGATTAGCCATCAGGACATTTCCCGCCGAGTTGATGCGCAGAATCGGGGCGGGGCTCAATTGAGCAAAGAGTGCCATACTGCGGGCGCGCCTTTCGAGCCGTCGCCGCTCGGCGATATGCCGTTCCAGATCAGCTTTCTGAGCCTGTAATTCAAGGGTTCTTTGTTGAACACGATCTTCGAGTTCGTTCACGAAGGATTCGACCGTATTACTTAAGTCGATGATTTCCCGGGGACCTTCATGGGGAGGATCGAAGTGAGATCCTTTTTCGAGCGATTCCTGCGCCGCGGTTGTCAGTTTTTTCAGAGGATAGATTGTCGTGAGTGCGGTCCGGTTCCAGACAATCAGGACGAGCATGATATAAACCGTCGCGGCAAGGAAGATAGCCCGGTCGAAGGTATCGCGGGAGATGGTTACCTCGGCGGAGCGAATATCATATGCGGAATGCAGCGAATCCGTGAGTTCCCGAATCGAGGACCGGACGATCGCGGCGCTGGCGTCGATTTGAGATGTAGCGGTTCGAATATTCTTGGGCGCCGCCCCGGCGCGAACCGCGGATTCAATGGTGAAGTCAATCATGAATTGAATCTGCCGATCGATCAGTTCAACCAATTCCCCTTGCCGTGAATTCGGATTCAGCAGTGCGGATTTCCTGACTTCAAGCAGCCAGTTCCGGATATGTTCCCCTTGCAGTTCCACGGGGGTTGCCAGATCGGGGACATCACTTCCTATCGCGACTTCACAGGCGACAACCCAGCGCTCGATATCGCTTGCGACCTCATCCAGAACAAAGAACACCCGTGATTCTTCCGTTAAGTTAGTGGTTCGGATATCAAACTCGCGATAGCCCAATCCCACAAAGAGAGCGAGCGCGATTCCGCCCAAAACGCAGACCGTCACCAGAATCGTAATCGAATGCCCGATTCGAAGGTGTGTTTTGTCGCCGGATTGTTTTCTGAAGTGCGGCAGCATGCTCTTTGAAAGTTGAAAGTATAAGCCTTCCGGCTGGTTTAAATTGAGTCAATACTCTGTCAGCATAAAACGTGCCGATAGCGCGAACGTAGACGCTTTCCGACATGCGCGAAGACAATCCGATTCTTGAAGTTCAAAAAGCATGATAATAAAAAGTTTTTTGTTGATGCAGCACAAATTTTTTCGGGATGTTTCATAGTGACAGCATTGCATCGTTCCTGCTGTCGTAAAAGACGTGCTGTCGCGGCTGAAGAACATCGACAAAGTTGCCTGCGATCCACCGAATCGGATTCGCTATACTATATACAGTTCGACAAGGAGTTTAGACTTCACAATAAGTTGCCTCTTCGAGGAAGGTTATCCGTTGCCTCTGTGAGTATTCGATTGAATAGACCCGGCAGGGAGTGCGAAGCGATCATCGAGCCGTTGCGGCAGTATTTTGAGCCTTGAAAGTATTGAATTTATCAGAATAACAGCCTGTTAAGTCCTTTTCACAGCGGCATAATCCTAAACTCTTGAAAATGAGATTTGTGGCTGAGGAGACATGGAACTCGCGAAGATAATGAGTATATTATGAATGGTGAAATGTTCCCGATTCGGGTTTTGAATTATTCATTTCAAACAGTTGAGCTGAATGAACACGATTGTTTCGACAGCCTGGTTAGCTGAGCACCTTTCGGATGCAGGAATTGTAATTGCGGATACTCGCTGGATCCACGGCGATCTTGATGGCGGCGCGAACCTGTACCGGAAGGGACACATTCCGGGAGCAGTTTTTCTGGACTTGGATATCGTGCTCTCGGATCGGTCGGATTTGACTCGCGGACGGCATCCGCTGCCCGACCCGAACGAATTCGCATGGAAATTGAGTGAACGGGGAATCAATGCGGATAGTTTTATCGTTGCTTACGATGATGCGGGCGGTTCGGTATCGGCAAGACTTTGGTGGATGATGAGGTGGATCGGGCTGAATAACGCGGTTGTTCTCGATGGCGGCATTCCCAAGTGGATTGCCGAAGGTCGTCTGCTTGAAACAGGAAACGGTCCGGACTCCCCGACGCCTTCTTCTCCCCTTCAGCCGCGAATGAATAGTGCCCTGTTCACAGAGATGAATGATCTTGAAGCGAGACGCAATGGCAGACTGCTGATTGATGCCCGTGCCGGGGAGCGGTATCGCGGGGAGGTTGAGCCCATCGACACGCGGGCGGGTCACATTCCAGGAGCGATTAATGTGCCTTTCAGCGAAAACTTGACGAATACGGACGTCCCTGTCTTTCGCGGTGCGAACGAACTGCGCGCATTATACGGTCGCGCCGGGATTGACAATTACAACGAGGTCATTTGTTATTGCGGATCAGGCGTTACGGCTTGTCATGATCTGCTGGCGCTTTGCATCGCGGGGTACGAAACCGCAAAGCTGTATACCGGTTCCTGGAGTGAATGGATTTGCCATCACAAAGTGGAAGTTTCAGCATAACTTCCGTTTTTTATCATACGAAAAACGACAACTGTATAGACTATTAGAGGAATGATATGAAGCACTTGCGTACCTGCTTTGCAGCGTTGATGATTGGAATTGTTCTTGCGTGCTCGGCGTCTGCCTTTGCAGTTCAAGTACATAAAAACATGCTTGACTCGAGACTTGCCGAAGTCGAGCTGAACTCAAAACTTGATTTGAAAGCCATTCAGGATCTCGGCGGAATTGTTGATAACTTCAACGGCACGTTGGCCCGGGTGTATCTGCTGCCTGAGGATTTTCGGGAATTGCAGCTGCGGGGCATGACGCTGCGCTGGCTGACTGAAGAAGAGATCGATCCCTACGGCGACTTTCGCCATCCCCACGAAACGCTTGATGAATATCACTACAACGATGACATCGAGGCGATGTTTATTGGCTGGCAAGCAAGCTATCCCACGATGTTCAGCTATGAATCCATCGGTCTGAGCGTGCAGGGCCGTGATTTATGGATGGCGAAACTCTCGGATAATGTAACCAGCGATGAGCCTGAAATTGAAGTGAAGTACATCTCCACGATGCACGGCGACGAGGTAGTCGGTTTGGAGAATTGTCTGCGGTTCATTGATACGCTGCTCACCGGCTACGGCACCGATCCGGAATTAACCGAGTTGATGGACGATTTCGAGATTTTCATTATGCCGCTCATGAATCCGGACGGTCGCGAGGTGCCGCAGCGCTACAACGCGGATGGAGCCGATCTGAACCGCACTTTTCCGGATCGGATCGTGGATTCGGTGAACACTCCGGTCGGTCATCCTCAGGAAGTTGGCCTTGTCATGAATTGGTCCGCGACAAGAAATTGTGTGTTGTCGGCCAATTTTCACGGCGGCGAAGTCATTGCGAACTATCCTTGGGATAATAACTACTCCGGTTTGAGTATCCACTCTCCGACACCGGAGCATGATTTATTCTATCACTTAGCCTACACATATGCCTCGTATAATTCGTCGATGCTCAGCAACCACTCCTCGCCCTCTTTTATTAACGGCACGACGAACGGAGCTGACTGGTATGTGATCTCGGGAGGAATGCAGGATTGGAATTATGTCTGGATGGGCTGCAAGGAAATCACCATGGAACTGAGTTATACGAAAAGCGGTCCCTTGTCAGCCTTGGATTCGCTGTGGTGGGAAAACGAAACCAGCATGCGGAAGTATCTGCTGGAAGCGCGGGAAGGGGTGCGGGGATTTGTCACCGATGCCTCGACGGGTGATCCGGTGCGTGCCGACATCATGCTGGATGCTATCTCCTATGTCACCTACAGCAGCGCACTGCATGGAGATTATCACCGGATATTCAGACCCGGAACCTATACGCTGACGTTCAGCGCCCCGGGCTATGAATCCCAGACAATCAACAGTATTTCGGTGGTTGCGGGAACTCCGACCATTCTGAATGTTCAACTGAACCGGACCCCGGCTCCGGAAATTGCGGTTAGTCCACTTTCGATAGAAGAGCCGATTCCTGTCTGCGATGAGATTGAAGTCCCGATCACAATCGAGAATAACGGAAACGTATTGCTGACTTGGAATGGTCAGGGCACTGACTGGTCGACTTGCGACAGCCGCGAAACAAGTCTTGCATATGCCTGGCGGGATATCAGTGCGGAAGGAACGGAAATAAACTTTACTGACGACGATCAAAACTTTGGACCCTATTCAATCGGTTTCACATTCCCATTTTACGGGCAGAGCTTCACGACTTATCGTATTTCGGCGAATGGCTGGCTGTCTTTTACCGCAACTGACGCCGGAGAATCCTCATGGAGCAATACAGGATTGCCCAATGGATCGGCTCCGGAGAATCTGATTGCACCGTGGTGGGATGATTTGAGTCCGCAACGCACAGGTTGTGTCGTGACACGCTATACCAGCGGCACTGATAGCCTGATTATCAGCTATGAAAACGTGGAATCATATTCAGGAGGCGGGCTGTACAATTTCCAGATGATTCTTCTCGCAACTGGAGAAATTGTTTTCCAATATGGAAGCATGGGAACCAACCGGTTGACCTCGGCAACTATAGGTCTCCAGAATTCGACGGGAAGTCGCGGCCTTGAGATAGCCCACGACGAAACGTTTATCGAAAACAATATGGCGCTCGCAATCCACAGCGTTTCAGAATTTGCCCCGGCTTCGGGAACCATCCCGGCTTTGGGAATGGAGGTATCCACGGTTACGTTCAATTCCTGCTGTCTGCCGGAGGGTTTATACACAACCTCGATTGAGATTTCATCGAACGATCCCTTCAATCCGCTGGTTTCAATTTCGGTGACGCTGGATGTCGGCGGACAGATGGATCCCGATCCGGTGACCGATTTGACGGCGCTGTTTGAAGATGGCGGCGTCCGGTTGAATTGGAGTGAATCCGTGGATGCGACCTCTTATGAGATCTGGCGCGGCATAACGCCTGACTTCGATACATCAAGCGGATCAATGCTGATCGAGGTAACGGAAACAACCTATCTCGATAATTCAGCCATAGGCGAGATTCTGTTCTATTTTGTCATCGCGAAAAGATAATAAAAAACCTGAAGAGTAATGAAGCAGCCACTCATCGGAATCAGGAGAGAAGACAAGCACTTTACGGAACGGCGGGCACCGCTCACACCGGAGGCGGTGGAAGCGCTGCAGCGGGAAGGGTTGGTATTCCATATCGAATCATCAACGTCTCGCGTTTTTGACGACAAAGAATACAGCGCGGTGGGGGCGACAGTTTGTGATTCATTGCCTGCCTGTGATTTCGTAATAGGAATCAAAGAGATTCCACTCGGCCGGCTCCATCCGAACACGCCGCATCTGTTTTTCTCGCACACGATCAAGGGACAGGTCTACAACATGCCGATGCTGAAGCGGATGCTGGATCTGAAGTGCACTCTAATCGATTACGAGCGGGTTGTGGACAGCAGGGGGCGCAGGCTTGTTTTCTTCGGTGTGCATGCGGGTCAGGCGGGCATGATCAATACGATCTGGAGCTATGGCCAGCGGCTGAAGGCGCTGGGTGTCGTCACTCCCTTGGCTGAATTGAAGCAGGCAAAGGAATATGACTCGTTGAGCGAAGCAAAGACCGCGATACATCATGCCGCTCAGGAGTTGCGCCGTCATCCGCTCTCAAAGAAATTGCTGCCCCTGACTTGCGCGATTACGGGAACGGGACATGTTGCGGCGGGAGCGCAGGAAGTGTTCGATGAATTGGAACCGGTCCGCTTGTCGCCTGACAAGTTTCTTGAAGCGGCGAAGTATCGCTGGCTGAAGCCTAACGAGATCTACAAAGTAGTCTTTCGAATCAAGGACATGGTAAAGCCGAAGGACGAGCATGCCCTTTTTCATCTGAAGGACTATTTTGCTCATCCGGATAAATATGATTCTCCGTTCGCGGACTATCTGCCGTACTTCAGCATGATACTGAACGGCACCTATTGGGACGCGAGATTTCCCCGACTCGTAACGGTCGAGGATGTGAAGCGCCTTTACCTGAACAGACATGAACCGAAATTAATCGCGATTGGCGATGTTAGCTGCGATCCCTGCGGAAGCATCGAATGCACGGTAAGGGCTACGCTTCCGGATAATCCGGTCTATGTATATGATCCGGCAAGCGGAACGGCGCAGGATGGTTTCGAGGGGAACGGACTGCAAATCATGGCGGTTGATATTCTGCCAACAGAACTTCCGCGCGAGTCATCGCAGACATTCAGCAGCATGCTGGTACGCTGGCTGCCGAAGCTTGTCAGGGCGGACTATCACAAACCTTTTAACCAGGTTGATTTGCCTGCCGAATTCAAAACGGCGACGATTGTCTATCAAGGTGAATTGACGCCGGACTACCGCTATCTGGAGCGGTACTTGGCCGGGCTTCCCAGTGAAGCAAAACAATAAGAAGTTCAGAGTATTTATTTGCCTTTCTCTTTTTCCTTTCGCACAGACTTCATCTCGCTGCGTGTTTGCTATTGATCCGAGCGGACTTCGCTAATTGTCAGGACTCAATAATCAGATTCAATAACTTCGGGAGACCCAATTGACGGCTCACGTTACCAATAAGATTGCGGAGATCAAGCGGCCTTCGCCGCAGTTTCCCCGGACTTACGTGCCGGCGGAGCTAACGATCGACTCATGGAAGAGCATCCGGCCGCTGTTTGAGGAGCTTTCAAGCCGTGAGATTCAAAGCGGCGAAGATCTGGAGCGGTGGCTGCTGGATACCAGTGAACTGCAGGCGGTAGTCAGTGAAGAGGCGGCTCGCCGCTATATCGCGATGACTTGCGCGACGGACGACGCTGAAGCGGAAAAGGTTTATCTGGATTACTTGGAGACAATTCAGCCGAAAATCAAGCCGTTTGCGGACAAATTGAATCGCAAGCTGATCGACTCGCCTTACTCAGCGGAACTCGATCCGGAACGCTACGGGATCCTGCTGCGATCGTGCCGGAATTCGATTGACCTGTTTCGTGAGGAGAATGTCCCTCTGGAGACAGAGCTGAACAAACTTTCTCAGGCTTATCACAAGATTACCGGAGCTCAGACCGTGGAGTTCAACGGCAAGGAATACACTCTTCAGCAGATGGGAGTCTTTCTTGAGGAGCAGAGCCGGACGCTGCGACAGCAAGCTTGGGAGGCTGCGACTAATCGCCGGCTTCAGGACGCGGAGGCGCTTGATGATTTGCTCGATAAGATGCTGGTGCTGCGACAGCAAACCGCGAAGCATGCGGGATTCGATAACTTCCGCGATTATCAGTTTCGTGTTTATGAGCGTTTCGACTATTCGCCGGAGGACTGTTTTAAATTTCACGACACCGTGGAATGTTACGTGGTTCCGGCGATGAGAAAGGCGATGGAGAAGCGGAAGGAAGCACTGCGGTTGGAGACGCTTCGTCCGTGGGACACCGCGTGCGATCCTTACGGCAGGACGGCTTTGCGGCCGTTCACAGACACGGACAAGTTAGTAGCGGGCTGCCGGAACATTTTCAATCAGGTGGATCCTGAATTGGGCGGGCATTTCGAAGAAATGATACGGCATGGTCTCCTGGACTTGGAGAACCGCAAGGGAAAAGCGCCCGGCGGTTATCAGGAAGACTTAAGCGAGAGCCGTCTCCCCTTCATCTTTACGAACGCCGTGGGGCTGAACCGCGATGTCTTTACGCTGCTGCACGAAGGCGGCCACGCCTTTCATCATTTTTCGGTGCGTCCCGAACCGCTGCTGGCCTACCGGCATGCTCCGATTGAGTTTTGCGAAGTCGCATCAATGAGTATGGAACTGCTTAGCATGCCCTATCTGGATGTTTTCTACACGCCGACGGAAGTCGCGCGCACGGTTCGCGATGAGTTAGAGAATAAACTTGCTCTATTGCCGTGGGTGGCATCGATCGATGCCTTTCAGCATTGGCTTTATACGAATCCGGGACACAGCCGTGGGGATCGCTGTGACTACTGGGTGGAGCTAACGGAGCGTTTCGGCGGCGGAATCGACTATTCCGGTTATGAAGAAGCGCTGCGTTATCGCTGGCAGGCGCAGCTCCATATTTTCGAAGTGCCGTTCTACTATATTGAATATGGAATCGCGCAGCTTGGAGCCATGCAGGTTTGGAGTAATTCCCGCAGGGATGCGAAAGCCGCGATTGAAGCCTACAAGTCGGCGCTGAAATTAGGCGGATCACGAGCGCTGCCTGAGCTGTTCAGTGCGGCGAATATCCGGTTTGATTTTTCGAAGGATACCTTGCAGCCCTTGATGACTGAAGTTCAGGAGGAGTTGGAGCGGCAAGCCACGCTTGAGCAGCCTTAGAATATGGATTGACAGCTAAGAAAAAAGCCCGGAGCGATCCGGGCTTTTTTATGCTGCCATGAAGCGGAAGGTTGAGGTCACTTCAGCAGCATCATTTTTCTTGTTTGAACAAAAGAGCCGGCTTCCAGCCTGTAGAAATAGAGTCCTGCGGACAGCTCGGAAGCATCGAAGGAAACCGAATGGAATCCTGCTTCCATTGTCCCTTGCACGATTGGGGCGACTTGCTGGCCCAGAGTATTGAACAGCGTCAATCGGACATTGGATTGCTGCGGCAGCGCAAAGTCAATGCGGGTTGACGGATTAAAGGGATTGGGGTAGTTCTGCTCAAGTGCGAATTCCGCTGGCAGATCGCTGTTGTAATCCGGCGCGGCAGTATAGACTATGCCCTCGGAAAGCAGCGTGATGCGATGTGCGGGATCGTTCAGGGAATTATTGAGCAGTTCCACGCGGCCGTTGTAAATTAATTCAGCATGAGGTGTGCATGTAAGCGCGACTTGAAGCGACTCGCCCGCAGCAATCGTATACTGTGCCTGATCAAAGACATAGATGCTGCTGAAACTGGGCGGAAGATAGGTGAAACCCGAAATCACCAAATCATCAACATGACCGCGATTGGCAATCCAGAAGGATATTGTCAAAGACGAGTCAATAAAAACATGGCCGAAATCCAACTGATCGACATCCGTATCGAAAACCGGTGACGGCGGAATCGCGCTGCTGGTGTCGATAAAGGCTTGCAGGCACCAGTTGCCGCCATCATCTTCGAACCAGCTTCCTCCCTCGAGCGCCCAGCCGACTCCGCTCATGTGTGTAATACCGGCTTGATTCGGCGGTGAGTCGTCTTTGCCAAGCGCCAAGTCTTCTCCGCTGTAAAGCGCTGCAACCACAAATGACTCGCCGTCATAGATTTCAACAGGTTGAGTTACCACCAATGTTGTCCATTCCATCGAATCCACCGCCAGAGTGTCAATCCACTCCGGCTCCGCTTCGGGCATGCTCGTCTCGGAATCAATCTTATAGACCGCCACCACAGCATCGCCAAAGTTGTTGAAATGCACGCGAATGCTGTCGACAGTCGCGGAATAGCTGGTCGGAGTAAATGCGACACCATGAGCCGCATTCGGATTCAAGCCGATGTGGGAGTTGTACTCGTTATCGTCGTAGCGGAACCACCGGGGGATATCGCCCACAAAAAAGCGCAGCCGGATTGTATTATTGAATTGTAGCTGGTCTTCAGCATGCGTCACTATGCAAGAAGCGAGATATTCGCCCGACGCAGACGCGGTGAAAGTCGACGGTGCATTCAATTCTACGATCTGCCCTGTGACGGGAGAAGTAACTGTAGATTGTTCAGTATACACGATTGTTTGATCGGGACCTCTGATCGTCCAGCCAACACTGAATTCAGTTACATCGGCCGTTCCGAGATTGCCGACTTCCGCATGCAGCAGCACGACATCATTCGGGAAAATATTGAAAGACGGATCTCCGCCATTAATCGTATTCCAGCATTCCTGTGCGACGATATCAACATAGGGACCTCCGGACTCACCGCCGGCGCGGATCATATAATCGCCCGGAACGTTAGGGCTGTAAGCACCGTAGTGACCTTCGGTGCCGAGTGAACTGTGTCCGGTCGGATTGCTGTCGATCATGACAGAATAGTTTTCGGTCTCATCGCCGCCGGGAACGGGGCCCAACACGATATTGAATATGTCGCCGGGATTAAAGCTTACAGGTTGCGGCAGGTTGCCGTCATTCCATCCTCCGCTTGCCATATTCTGCTGTACATAAACGCTGAGTACATCTCCAAGATTGCCATTGTCATCAGCATGCACCCAGACTGAGCAAGGATCAGCGGACATCGGTTGATTATTGGTGTAGAAGTAGACACTTCTCAGTTGAAAGAATGTGGGTGCGGTAAACTGAACGCGCGCGAAATAGTTAGGACCGTTCCAGTAAACCGAAGAGAAGCCATTGTCATAGGCAATGGTATCGGGTTGTGGATCATCGAGTTCAATTGATCCGGGACGGCTGACGTGGTTTGGAGTAAGGATTTGGAACTGCGAACCGAAGGTAATGCCGACCGAAAGGCTGAGCAGCGTGCAGAGGAACAATAGTCGACTTGATTTCATTGAACATCCTTCCGTTTTCTTGAATGTGACTTCAGAATCCGGGACCACTCAATGATATGCAACCTTTAGACCGAAAAAGGAGAAACTTAAATGATTGTATTATATCTTATTGCAATTTAATATTTTCTCTTTTTGCGCACAGGACAACGCAAATACTGCGCAATAAGAAAAAAGTGAGGGATACTCTCTCAAATCAAATAATGAAAATGTGACTGTGTATCTACTAAGTGAGGATCTTTTGCAGTAAATGTTGGAGGTTGGGAATCGCCGGATCTAAAGGAGTCTTCTCAGCAGGACTGTTGCCGTTGAATTGGCGAATGGTGTCCTCTGCCAGTTTCATGAGATCGGAAGCGAATCTCTGTTGATCAATGCGAGCGGTTATCCGCGCTTGCAGTTCAACCTCGGGGACCGGTCCGGCCTCGCTGCTTTTCCAGATCGTGAGCAGCTTGTTTTGCAGATCCTGCGCGTTGGATCTGTCAAAATATGTTGTTTGGCCGGTCGCCTGTTCGCGATGAACTTCAAGGTCGGACAGCAGCATTTTCTTGCCCAAGGCTCTTCCGTCTTCGACGACCGTACTCCACCCTTCAAAAAGCGAAGGCTGAACAAGCAGCGCGGCACAGCGAATCAACTGCAGTTGATGGTTTCTGGGAATGGTGCCCAGAATGCGAACTTGATCCTGAAGCTGAAGCTGTTTGATTCTTTCACGAATCTGCTGAAAATAGCCCGCGAATCGATAGTCTTCCGTGCTGCCGGTGCAGATCAGCGGAATGAATACGCTCTGATCGCGCAGTCGCGCGACGGCTTCGAACAGCAGAAGATGGTTTTTGTGCTTCCAGAACTGATTGCAGCAAATGATATACTTCGCGGGCAGCCGATAGAGTTGCCGGATGGAATTTACATCTCTGGAAAAGAGTTTTTCGTCGATCTGAGTATGGAAATGCAGTACCTGAGTTTTCGCTCTCGATTCCGGAAAGAGCAGTTTGAAGTCTTGCTGCGCATTTTTGCTGCTGAAAACGATTGCGCGAGCCTCAGCCGCGATGCGTGAAAAGCTTTCGTTCCGCAGCCGGATCTCCTGTTCTAAGAAGAACTGCGGCAGGTGTATATGCTGAAAATCGGGAATCCATGATGCGCTGCATAAATCGGGAAGCACATCGCAATTAACCGGATAGTAAAAATCCGTTTCACGGGCGAGTGATCTCTGAGTTGCCAGTGTGACCGCTTTCAGATGCGAGGGCAGCGCGGTCTGGATCATGGTTGCCTCACCGATCAGGATCACTCGATCGAAACTTTCGAGTGTGTCCTGATGATAAGGCATTGAAGCAATATCATGAGGCCGGATGACCAGCTGCAGCAGGGGCCGCTTGTTGTCCGGGAGTGACTTCAGCGCGGAAGCCAAAGCATGCACATAAGTGATCCCACCGAGCCAGTGTTTGCCACCGATAACGGGAATCGAGATACGAAGCCGGTTGTTCATTCAGTTCAGTTCAGTTTTTGATACCAGTTCAGATAGGAGTTCAGTCCGTCATCCAGTGTTACCATAGGTTTGAAGCCCGTGGCTGTCAGTTTGCCGATATCCGCCTGCCAGCGATGCGGATCTCCGGCCCTGCTCTTTCCGGTGAATTCGATTTCAGCCTTGCGGCCGGAAAGCTCACGCAGCCTGCCTGCCAGCTCGGCAATGGTTGTTTCAATGCCGCAAGCCAGATTATAGACACCGGCAAGCTGCTCCGAAACAACATGTTCGACCGCGGCGGCGATATCGTTTGCATGAATGAAATCGCGCGATTCTTCGCCGCTGCCGAACAGCTGCACGACATGCTGAGAGTCATCATACAGCTTGCGGCACAGGTCGTAGACAATCTGTCTTCGAAGACCGTTGCCGTAAGCTGAAAAGATTCGCAAAACCGCCGCTTTCAATCCGTGCTCCGAAACATACTCATCAACAATCTGCTCTCCGATCAGCTTATGACAGCCATAGGGAGAAATCGGGATGCATCTCGCGGTTTCGCTGACGGGCAGATGGCGGGGATTGCCGTAGACGGCGGCGCTTGACAGCAGAACAAAATGGCACCGCGGCGCGTATCTGCGAAGGCTTTCCAGAACGAAAGCGGTTGCTTCGACATTTCTGCGGTAATCCGTTGGCGGATCGCGGAAAGACGCGGCGACATCCGCCGTTCCCGCGCAGTGGATCAGGGCCGCCGGCTGAACTTCCTGAATTACTTTATCGAATCGAGTATCCGGAAGTTCGATCTCATACTCGATGGCGCAGGCCGAAGCGGAAGCACGCGCACTGTCGGCAATGCCGACACCAACCGTTGCATACGGCTTCACTGCAAAATGTTCAGTGACCGCGGTGCCAAGAAAGCCGCGATGTCCTGTGATAACGATTGCTTTCGTCAGCACCGCTGCTGAGGCATGACCGCGAGCTTTCGAGAATGCGATATTTTCCGGCGATGACAGTGTCATTGCTTTAAAACCTGTTTTCTCCGCGATTCACGGCGAAGGCGACACCGTAGCCTGCGTCAGTGAACTCGAATGTTTCCAATGCGGGATATCTTGCCGTGACCTTTCTCCAAAGCGACAGCATATGGGGCAGATCGGGGTGGGAAACATCATCAAACACCAGCACGCCGCCGGGAGCCAGCCGGGGAAGTGTGTTTTCGAGATCGATTCTGGCGCCGGACTCGGTGTGGTCTCCATCAACGGTAATCAAGTCAAAGAGGAGATTCGGATGTTCCCTCAGGTAGCGCGGCACGGTTTCCTTGCTGTCTCCGCTGACGAATTCGGCGAGACCCCGATGACGGTGCGCGGCAAGCTCATCCCGCACAAATTTCTCTCCGGGATTATCCATACCCGCGTAATTCTCGACCCACAGATCAAAACCGTGGATGCAGACATCAGGATAAGCTCTCGCGACCGCGCAGACGGTGCGGCCTCTTCTGATGCCGACTTCGAGATAATGCTTGGGACGAATCAGCTTGGCCGCCGCATATAGCACATTCACGATATCGAAATAGTACCATGAAGCGCCGTATTGCTGATGACACTCGCGATAGTAATTGTGAACATAACGCACGTAGTCGTCGCTGGCCAGATCGCCGTGGAACGCCAGTATTTCCCTCCAAGTCTGAGCCGAGCTGGCCGCATTCGCCAATGTTCTCGCCGTCAAGCGCGAACGCGGGTAGTATTCATGGAGCGTGGGCTCGATCAGCCGATCGGAAGCGGATGAAATTTTCTTCTTGTCGTATAGAAGTATCATGTGAGGATATATTTGCTTTTCGTTGATTCAGTCTTTTTGTATCAACTCCCATGAGAGGGGAGTGCCGCGGGGAATTTCTGCGGCGGCTCGTTTGCCGATAATCTCAGTCAGATGTCTTGTATGCAAACCGTGTCCGGGCCTGATCGCGCGGATACTGGTTTCAGAAATGATTTCACCTTTGCGGATTTCACGAATCGCATACAGCGAGCGCCGGATGTTCAGATTCGGCTTATCGGAACTCGCCGGACCGTAGTGAACACTGCCGACAACGCGTTCCGCAATGCGAATAGCTTCGATCATTTGCCTTAATTCATGCGGCTCCAGCGAGAATGAACTGTCCGGGCCGGGATCGTTCCTGCTTAGCGTAAAATGCTTTTCGATAATGCATGCGCCCAGGCTCACCGCCGCAACTGGCGCGGCGATCCCGAGCGTATGGTCCGACAATCCGACTTCGACGCCGTATCGCCGCGCCATGTCGGGAATCGTTTTCAGGTTCATTGACTCAGGCGGCGCGGGATAAGCGCTTGTGCATTTCAGCAGGGCGATTTCCGTGGCACCGTTATCACGCAGCGTGTTCAGCGCTTCTTCAATCTCCGCTTGCGTTGCCATACCGGTTGAGACGATTACCGGTTTTCCGGTTTTCGCGATGCGCGTCAGAAGCGGAATATCGACGATTTCGAATGATGCCACTTTGTAAGCCGGAACATCCATTGCTTCTAAAAACTCTACGGCGGACTCATCAAAAGGCGACGAGAAGAAATCCATTCCCGATTCATTGGCTATATTTTTTAGTTCCGGCTGCCATTCCCACGGCATCGAGGCTTCTTTGTAAAGATCGTAGTAGCTGCGGCCATCCCAGAGCGTTCCCCCATTGACTTGGAATTCCTCCCCGTCACAATCGAGCGTCATCGTATCGGCGGTATACGTCTGAACCTTGACGGCGTTTGCTCCCGCCTCTGCTGCCGCTTGAATGATTTTTACGGCATGTTCAAAGCTGTTATTATGGTTCGCGGACATTTCCGCGACCACGTAGACAGGATTGCCCTGACCTATTTTATGTTTCGCTATCCGCATAGTCTGCTCGTTTTTTCGCGATTGATTTCCACAGCGGCGAATGATGTTTATCGCGATCGGCTTCTGTGATAGACACACGAATGTGATATTCTTTTCCGGAAGCGTGGAAGTGGGCAGAAGGACCGCTTGTAAAGCTGCGCGCGCGCAGAATATTGATGAGGTCTCCCGCTTTATACTGCCGCTCCAGATCAATGCATGAATGCTCTTCCATATCCCGCACTCGATGAACAATATTGTTCACGAAATGCATCTTTCTGGACTTCACATGTGGGTCGAGCATTTTATCGTAGTTTTCACGGAATAATTCAATCATTGCCTTCGCCGCTCGTTGATACAGCCGTTCTCCGGTTTCCGAGGGCGGAACCTCCAGACGCTTCTGGAAGAGAATCTCACCACGATTGATCTCTTCATCTATCCAATGAATCGTGACTCCGGCGGGAGTGCCGTCCACAATGCTCCAATAATAAGGATTCATACCCCGGTTGTAAGGCAGCAGGCTGGGATGCGTATTGATAAAGCCGCGATTGACGGACGCCAGTGAAGCCTTCCTGACAATGGTCAGCCACCACAGCAGAAAGACGATGTCGATACCCAGCTCTTTGTTCAGCGAAACAAAATCAGTTCCATCGACATCCATTCCCCGATAGCACGGGATAGCGTACTCGCCGCACAGCCTGCTGATTGATTTCTCGTAAGGATCTTTTTTCGCCGTTACGACATATTCGAGCGTGTGCTCTTGTGTCACGAGGAATTTCAGCAGTTCGTATCCAACGGCGTAAGCTGCGCAGGCGGCGATTTTCATTTTGTTAGCTTAGATAGTTTTGAAAGCTGATTTTTCGAACTGAGCAGTCTCCTCATCTCGCGGATCACTCGCTCCGCACCTTTGCCGTCGACAAGCGCCCGCGCGATACCGGACATTTTAGAATGCTTTTCTTTCTCCATCAAGAATGCTTCCACAAGCTGCGCCAGTCTGCCTGCACTCAAGCGTTCATGCCAGCCCAGATTTATCACGGCACCGGTCTTGCCTAAATGCTCGGCAAGCGCCTGCTGGTTGTCGGCAATTTGAATCAGCATGGAAGGCACCCCGAAGTAGCACAGTTCCCAGCT
>JAHIZR010000099.1 GCA_018814465.1 bacterium
GCCCGCAGGATTTCGAGTGACCGTGTTCAGCAGCATTCTCGTTGAATATGTTTCAGAATAAAGGTCGTCAAGATTCCCCCGCCGCGTACCGGATAAACGAATCTGAATCCGGGAATGAATTCTCCAGTTTCCCGTTCTCGAATTGACCTGAACCGGAGTGATCGTGACAAGCGCCACTCCTGATCTGCTGATTTGTCCGGCGACATCACAAGCCGCAGCCTGCGAAGGATAATAGCGGTTTCTTTCATAGACCGATGGCTTGGGAATCCTGCGAATACTCTCTGAAATGCCGCGCATCATCGGTTCCGGCGACGGCAGGACGCGCCCCCAAGAGCGCTCTTGCATATCCGTTTCGACAACATCAATCTGTGGATTCAGCCAGGGGACTCGAATCCAAGCCGCGTACTGAGGCAACTCGGGTTCCCCGCTCTCCGAGGACAAACCACAGCCTTCGATGCTCGCGGTTTTCCAAAACCGTCCGCCGCTATCAAGGGAATCTATTTCCATCACTCCAAACGTGAATTCCAGCGTGACCTCCGAAGACGATTCGGAAAGCACACGCAACGCCGCTCCCGGCTGAACAGCGGAATCCATCACGAATGTTTCGCCATAGCAGAATGATCCTGCGATACTGAGAAACAGCAGAAGACAGACAAGCCTGTTCATATTTTGCAGCAGTTGTTTCATTCTTTCGACATCATCCTCATCTAAGTGGATTCCTGTTAGCAGGAATGCAAATAGTCTGCCCTGATTTCACTGAAGCCGTTCTTCAGCGATGAGCACACAGCCCACTGCAATATACAAATAAAAATGGGTCACCAGCATCTGCCAGCGACCCAAAATTAACTTTCAGGCTGTTATAGAATCAGTCAATGTGTTCTACATGATAGGCCTGCATACCCTTCGGCCCCGGCATTTTCTCAAAATGAACCTTATCGCCGGTTTCAAGAACTCTATATCCTTTGCCCTGAATTGATGAATAGTGTACAAAGATTTCTTCACCAGATTCCGTTTCGATAAATCCGTAGCCCTTCTTTGATGAAAACCATTTAACTACTCCGGTGTCCGTGGTCTGAATGAGGTCGTTAATAATGCTCTCCTCTAAGTTTTTGCTGCATTGATGGGAAGCTCCGGCGCGCTGCGAGGCAGCAAGTCCTGCGGGATCTCGATATCTGATCCCATGTATTTCAAGCGATATAGTACATACCGTTCCGCGGTATCCAGCAGTGACTTTCGCTCCTCTGAAGCTAAATCGCGCTTCTTGACAGCAGGGATCCCGGCCCAAAGCTCGCCCGAGGGTATCACCTGTCCTTCACGCACGACCGAACCGGCTGCAATCAGTGACTCCTCTCCGATAATCGCCAAATCAAGTACTTTCGCTCCGATTCCGATCAAGCAACCTCGCTTCAGAGTACAACCATGAATGATGGCTCCATGGGCAATCGATACGTAATCCTCTATCACAAGCGGGGCTTTGGCAATCGTAACATGACAAATGACCCCGTCCTGGATATTCACTCCTCTGCCGATACGGATCGTATTCACATCCCCGCGAATTACCGTATTGAACCAGACGGAACAGTCCGCTCCAATAACCGTATCACCAATTATGACTGAAGTCGGCGAGATCCATGCACTTGGATCTATGATCGGAGTTTTGCCCTCATACGGCAGAATTTGCGCATGATTCATGTCATTTATACTCCGCAAAGTCTGTGCAAGTTGCTTATTATTGCCCAAAATTGTCGAGTCCGGCTTTTGCGCTAAAGCCGGACTCATTGAGAAGCTCACGTAGGCAGTCGGACTCTGTCCGAGGCCAAAAGAATAAGTAAATATTCTTTCTGATTTTGCGCTCACGGCGGCAGATTGAATCTATCCATAGGACTCCAGTATTGTCAGTTTCGTCTTATATTCAGCAAGTCCTATTCCCATTTCTATATTATTGTATTATATGTATATATATTCCCTTTTTGGCGACTGATTCAGTTCATAACAACCATTAATCGGGCAATTGAACAAATATGCTTCCAATCTTACGGTTTTTTCAGTTGAAGTTTGACATTTGTTTTGAGAACCCTATCTTACCACTTGAATCCTAATAATATATAAGAGTTAAAATGATTCGCTATCTGGTTTTCTATATCGTTTCCGCCATTGTTTTGTTCCTATGCCTATATTTAACAAATTACTATGGATCATTTTCAGTTGACTCTGATGTCGCTGACTCGGGACGAAAGATAGATATGGTGAGGGAAGCCGAACTCGTTTCCTACTTCTGTCTCAGCAAGAGACCCCCAGTTATCGGTGAGGTTTCCATTCCCAGAGCTTGGGAAAGTGCTCTGCATGCCTCCATTAAAGTCTGTGATAATACGAGCGAAGCCGGCAGCAGTCTTCCTGCAGCGAGCGACAAGGTGGAAGGCCTCTCCGCGCTCAATGCAGGAGAAAGCATTTATGCAGAAACAGAGAAAGAGCGGATTCTGGTATACCGACCTAAGCAGTCCCCGGAATGGTTTCTCGTAATTACCAAGCCGCTTGATACTCTGAAGGATGCGCTGGCTGCCTCCTCGCACTGTGGCAAAACAAGCATGCTGCTTGGCAGTCTATTCGGAGCGCTTGTGCTGACACTATTGGCAAGATTTACGATTGGACGAGTCGTCACAAAATCCTAACGGATAACCTTTTTAGCAAGAAGCGTTCGGACCACCGAACGTTTTTGTTACCCACCGATTGGAAACGTACTCGATGTCGGCAACCATTGGACTCGAACCATATACATAACCGAATCACGCTCACTCAAGCTGCGAATCTGAGCATGAGTCACATTAGACGGGAATGGAATCTCAGCCGAAAGAGGCTGCCAAGGCTCCCACTGAACTAATTCTATGTCATCAAAACGGGCTTCGACATCCAAGAGCAACTGCCCGCTCACCGCGAACCAGATATTATAATACAAGGCATTCGCATGCGGAGCCAACTCCTCCCAATAAAAGGTCCAGGGAGTCGTGCCGTCAATTTCATCACCGATCACCTGCGAGGAGAGGTTGACAGAACCGGTCCGGTGGTCATAGTAACGAATATTGAGCGCCGCTTGATTGGCGCTGACAGTCGAGATCCAACCTTGAGCCGTGTAAGTATTTTCCACATTAATGGGAACTCGGTAGGTCATCAAGGTGCCATTCTCAATGATTGCTCCCGCCGGTCTTGTGATCAATGCGCAACGATTGCCGCTGTGCGGATTCTCTTCGCTATAGGATTCATCGTCACTA
>JAHIZR010000100.1 GCA_018814465.1 bacterium
CCGGAGTTTATTTCGGACGCAACGATATCCCAATCCATGAAAAATCCCCAATAGGCATTCAGCCAGGGATTGACAGAACGATTGGTTACCGTGTATTCCAGAATAAGGAATTGCTTCGCTGCTTCATCATTCCATGCCAGCGCGCGGGCATCAATCCTCGCAAACAATTGATCTAACGGCTCCGAACCGCGATCCTCAAAAGCTGCCTTTGCTTCGATATCAGCGCGCTCGGAACTAATGAGTTGAGCATACTCCCCGTCAACAATCCTCCAGTCATACCTGATATCATTCCCATGAGTCGATGCGTTATCCGCGACTTTGCCGTCCACACCCAGAATGAATGAACCGTGATAAAGAGTCTGCGTCGGTCCCTCTGCAATGCGAAGTCCCGGACCTAATGTCACGTTTCCGATATAATCATGATAACCCAGACTGCCGTCTTCGCCGAATCCCAGCCGGATGCTTCCATTATCAACCGTCACCCATGACGTATCGAGGACAACCTGTTGTGTCGCTCTGCCGATACTTCTCCCTTCGCTTCCGGTCCAGTCGATTGTAATCGGTATCGCGCGCCTGCGGGACGAATTCTCGGCAATCATCAATTGAAAGGGTGATCCGCCGCTGAAAGGCCCGCCCTCGGGAACCGTTCCATAGACAGAAACCGGACTGCTGATGAGCAGCGAATCCAGCGTCGAGGAGATCGTGCCGACAACTCCGCCTACTGGAACCAAATCATTGTAAACCGAAACGGCAATCGCCGCCGTTTCTCCCGGAATGATCCGCTGGTCGCCGTTTCCTGTTGTCTCTGAGACGCGAACCTCCGCGAATCTAACACCCTCCAACTCATCCGCTACCGCCCGCCACGCATTCACGCGCCCGATCCCCAGCCACCCGGCATAATCCGGATTCACGGCATCTATCGGCTCCGACGAAGCGATTACTCGAGCGGCCAATTCGCGACCGCTCAAAGTCGGAAACTTCAATTCAGTTAGGGCGCAAATCCCCGCCACCAACGGCGCGGACATGCTGGTCCCCTGCCAAGCAGCATAGCTCGGATTGCCGTTCTCTTCCCACAACGTCGACAAGATATTGATTCCGGGAGCCGAAACCTTTATTGATGGCCCATAGTGGGTAAACGATGCCGCCCTATCTCCAAGTCCGGTTGCCGCTACACTGAGTACGCCTTCCAATGATGACGGATAGTGCCGTTCAATCGTATTGCCGTTTCCCGCCGACGCAACGATCACACAACCATGATCAAGAGCATATTGAATGACTTCCTGTTCGTACTGCGAATCCGAACCGCCGCCCCATGAACAGTTGATGATTTTCACTCCGCTGCGGCAGGCATACAGAATTCCCTCATAACCATGAGTGATGGAATTGCCCTGTCCGGTACGAACCGCCATGATCCTGCAGCCGGAGGCAATTCCCGCGATGCCGCGGCCATTGTTGCGGGCCGCAACCGCAATTCCCGCCACATGAGTTCCATGCGTCTGTTCCACGGTAAACGGTTCCGGCGTCGGATCGCCATCCATCCCGACAAAATCATAACCGTATAGATCATCTATATAGCCGTTGCCGTCATCATCCACTCCCTCCGCGCCATTGACTTCCGCGTCATTCTGCCAGCGAGCATGCTCAAGTTCAGGGTGACCAAACCATACTCCGACATCGTTTATTGCGATGGCAACCGATGGATCACCTACCACTTCCATCCACGCCGCCTCGGCATCCACTGCCTGCAGTCCCCATTGCTGAGAATAGAATGGATCATCGGGAACGACATCCAGCGCCCCTCCCCCTTCGTTTCGCCCTGACCGGCTTCCATCAACATAGCGAAGCGGCCGCATCTCTGCATACTCAACCCGCGAATCTACTCTTAACTGCGCCAGCAAGGCTTGTGCGGTGAGCCGATCCTTCGCTCGCACTACCATCAATTTAGATAAGGGTGATCGCCGATCCTCTGCCGGCAGTATTTTCCGAACCGACTCAATCTTCCGTTCCTGGCCGGGCAGCAGATCATCCGTATCCAAAGACACCGGATTCTGCCGCCACTTCATGATGATTTCGCGCGCAGCGATATCTTGCAGCTCATCTCCGGCGGCAGTCAAAACCACAGCGAAAATAACGAAGCCCAGCCAAAGTAAATTGTATCTTACCATTCCCGGTATAACTCTCCCAGCCGCTTAAACCCTTCCTCGATTTCAACCGGATCTCCGCCATAACTTACTCGGATTGTGCCCGGCAGTCCAAAGAGCGAACCCGGAAAGGCAACCGTGTCCTTGCGGGCTGCAAGTGCTTCTATAAACTTTCTGTCATCGCCTCCGGCAGGAAGCGCTAAAATCCCGTTAATCCCCGCATCCGGAACGAGATATTTCGACTGCGGATGTTCCTCAATAAACCGATCATAGAACCTGCGCCCTTTTTGTGCCTCTGCAGTCCGCGCGCAAAACCATGCTCTCGCCATTTTGTCGCCAAGAATCTGACTGGCTAAGTCCTCCGTTACAAACGGCTGATGGACACCTAACAGCATATTGAATGAATTCGCTTGATTGATCACGTCGCTGGAGCCGACCGCCCAGCCGACTCGCAGGTTCGACAGTCCGTAACACTTATCCATACTGCCAACCGTGATACAATTGCTGGCTGATGCGTGTTTATGATAATCCCACTCTGCCATCGGCAGGAATACTTCATCCACCAGTACAACCGCTCCGTGCTCGCCAGCAAGCTGCGCAATCTCCCGCAAGAGTCCCGCGTCCATACGAACTCCGGTCGGATTGTGCAGATTAGTCAGTGCAATCAGTTTGGTTGTGTCATCTATCAGTTTACGCAACTCATCCGGATCAGGTAGGCAACGATTCTCGATTCGTCGCGGTAGTTGAATCATTCTGTCGGCAAAACACTCCACCGCCCGAAAAATCGGCTGATAGGTAGGTGCTTCCACGATTGCCGTCCCGCCCTGCTGCAATACGGCCCCGGCTATCAGGAAATCGCATTCCGCCGCCCCCTGCGCCACCAGAATCTGATCCGGCTCCACTCCATACATCGCTCCCAGAGTCTTGCGAAGCTCAAGATGTCCGAAGAAGTTGCTGCCGGTGATTTTCGGAACATACGGTCCGCCCGGAATCTCCGACAATTCCTGTACTGTGGGAACCGAACTCAAAGAAAGCTTAAAGCCCGCGCGGCTGTGTTCGCGCATCGCCCACTCAAGCAATTCCACCGGCTTCCAGCGCATGCTCCGCCGCTTTTCTTCGTCTGACCGCAGTGCCACAGATGCTGAATCCATTTATTTCTCCAAGAAAATCCGGCGAATTACTTGTTCATGCTGCGTTGTCAATTGTATATAATAACTCCCCGAAGTCCACGAGTCCGCATTCAGGAATACCGACGCTTCTTCTGCTGCGGCATATCCTCGATAAATCGTCTCGACATGCCTTCCCAAAATATCGTATGCCTCCAGCGAGAAGTATCCCGGCTTCATCAGCCGCACTGCAAGCCTTGTCTGTGAATTAAAGGGATTCGGATAAGCCCTCAACAATGAACGCTCCTCGACGACAGCGCCTCCGGAAAGCAGCTCTACGCCCTCGGAAGTCTCAATTATAACTCGAATCAGGAAATTAACACACCGCCAGGCTTCCCACATGAAATGAAACTCCCCGTCATACCACTCGCTGGATTGCCAACTCGTCGTCGCATCATCCGACAGAATCGCCAGTGAATCATCCGGACTGTTCAGGATTGCCGAATACCCCACATGAATTGTGTCATATGCATTCTTATCCCAACCGTGGTCCCGCAGGTTCACAATCACGAACTGATTGTACTCCCCGGTCCAGTCTTCATTCAAATCGTATATCTGATTTCCGTAATCTGCAAAGACAGTCGTATCGCGCTGCCACTCCTCCCCCGGCAGCGAGTCCCCGTTTGTCTCCCAGAGAATCGTCACCAGATCAGGATCCCCTGAAGAATATCGCTCATGCGAAACCGTCGCGAATCCAAACATAACTCCCGCGATCATCGCATCTTCCGGCATGACAAAGTACTGATTCCTAAAA
>JAHIZR010000101.1 GCA_018814465.1 bacterium
AAACATTTCTTATGCCCAACATAAGGCCTACTTCTCTAAAATTAGCATTCCGATGACAAACCGATCCCGTTTCCCGTTAATCTTTCTGCTTGCCATACTTGCAGCTTTGCTCTGGAGTTTCGCCGGAGCCAAGGACTACGCGCGCACCCCGATGAAAGATAACGACAAACGCATCGCACGGCAGTCGCACACCCGCCGCCCTGTTCCCCCGTCGCCTCTTGATGAGATTTATGCTTCACCGAATACTCCTTTCGATATGCAGGACGGTCCCGATGGCGTTACCATCGACTCGATTGTCATCACGAACGACTTCACCATCGAAGATCTGGATGTTAAAGTCGATATCACGCACGGCTGGGTGCGCGACCTGACCTTGATCTTGAGGCATGTGCCCGCGCAAGGCTCCCCCGACAGCGCCCTGCTGCTTGATCTCTATCCTTATGGTTTTGCCGAGGACATGGCTCAGACTTGGTTCGCCGACGAAGCTTCCTACTGGATTCTCGAAGCCGCGCCTCCTATGACAGGTAGTTTCCGTCCGATGAAATCCCTCGCCAAATTCAATAGCCGTGGCGCCGCCGGAGTCTGGTATATGGAATTCCGCGACCGCTGGGCCGTGGATACCGGTCGCGTCAACGAGTGGGCGTTGGAATTCAATCACATCAACAGCATCACCGGACAAGTCTTGAGTGCGGCCGATCTGTCGCCCATTCCCCGCGCCATGGTTTCCATCGTTGACACGGTTGAGATGATTGTCGATACCGTCGCCTTGGAGATTGATACGGTGGCCCTCGATACCAACTATATTACCGACACCACCTATGTCATCGATATGCTCGATACCGCGCTGACCCGCAGTGACGGCAGCTTCACCTTCCCCAGATTAGCGGAAGGTGAAACCGATTTCGTGGTGTCGCATCCTTATGCCGAAACCTATTCGATCTCGGACTATCCGGTCACTCCCGGAACGGAACCCTACTGGCTGATCTCGTCCGACTATCTTTTCCTGACTGCTCACGCACTAAGCGACTCCTTCCATATCCCTGACAATGGAAGCGTAAATCTATTGCTGACAGGATTCGAAGGCTTGCCGCCCATTGAAATCGCTGATGTGGAAATCGCCCTCGATGTCACTCATCCTTTCATCGGCGATCTTCGCATGAACCTGACCACCGGCAGCGGTGATAGGTTGGTGAACCTGATTGATTTCTACGACGACGAGAACGGCGACAACCTGCTCGACTGCCGCTTTGATGATGAAGCAACTCGCACTATCTTTGACGGCATTCCACCATTCACCGGAAGCTGGCAGCCTACCAATGATCTTTCCTTCTTTGACGGTTTGCTCACCGAAGACAACTGGGAACTCACCGTCTTTGACAAAGCCGTCGATGATTCCGGTGATGTGCGCCGCGCCGACCTCACCCTCGTTTACAGGGAAGTCGGTATTATTGAGGGGCATGCTCTGCGTGACAGCCTAACCGGACTTCCTTTAGTCGGAGCGCAGGTTTCGGTAGCAGGAACAGAACTGTCGATGTGCACTGGTCAATTTGGCGAGTTTAGCTTCACCTCCGTTCCCCCCGGTGAACAAACTATCGAATTCGATCACAAAGTCTATGCGCCTGCCGAACCAGTGGTCGTGAATGTTGTCGCCGGAGAAACCGAACAAGTGGAAGTGGCGCTCGCTTCAATTTATGGTCCGCCCGAAGTGAGACAATCTCGGCACGGCGACTATGAAATCCCCGATGCATTTATGGAGGCCGATACCACGACTCCCGAGCCTGATGATTCGTTGGTTGTCGTGACAACGGATACGCTCGAGCTAACTGCGAGCAACGTCGGCTTCATCGCCGATGTAAACGTTATCCTGAATCTTGATCATACTTGGCTGGGAGACTTGTCAATCCGACTCTTCAGCCCGAACTTCGCGGATTCAGTCGTATTGGTTATGCCGGATACAATTAGCCGAGATAACTTTGTAAATACGATCTTTGATGATCAGTCTTGCGAGTATTGGCAGGACTCGGCGAATACTGCCGGATTCACCGGTACCTGGCTGCCTGCTGAGCCGCTCTCGGTATTTGACAGCATTGACGCCAATGGCACGTGGTATCTGGAAATCTCCGATAACGGTGTGCAAGATGTGGGTACGCTGCATGATTGGAGCCTCGAATTCTTTGTTGATCCAACCATCACAGAAAATCCTCCCCTTGATGAAACCGCCGACGACTTCACGTTCCACGGTAACTACCCGAATCCTTTCAATCCCTCGACGACCTTCTCCTTCGATCTGATTCGGGATGCGCAGGTCAAGCTGGTTCTCTTTAATGTTCTGGGACAGCAGGTAACAACGCTCCTCGATAAATCCCTGCTGGCCGGCATCCATCAGGTCGCGTTCGATGCCAACATGCTGCCCTCGGGAGTCTACTTCGCGCGCCTGTCCACTCCGCATCAGCAGAACACCCGCAAGATTATTCTACTCAAATAGCCAAGCATGAATAGCATGATTTCACACTTCCCTACTATGACCATAAGCTTCATTCGACCTGCGCTTGCATCTGTTCTGACTTGGCTGATTCTAATAGTTGCGGCGGCATCAACGGCTTTCGCCAATCCCCAAACCGCTCGTTCCGCCGCCGATTTGTCTCCTGCGCTCCGCGGCCAGAAGGCATCGGTCTTTCACGGACGCCCTTTATCATCGAATTTGGATGAAATCATCATCAGCGAAAACTTCAACAGCCGCATCTTTCCCCCGGAAGGCTGGACGATTCAAACTCTGAATACGAATCATCCCACTTATACTTGGTTCGCGCAGGATTATCTCTCGCCTGTAAATCCCCATGATCCACCCTTTAACGCAGGCGTG
>JAHIZR010000102.1 GCA_018814465.1 bacterium
CTTGGCAGGATAAGCTCGCCGAGCCGGGCTAAGCACAGAAATCTCTCAGTTGCCGAGTCCTGAAAGTGCGCACCCCGGCCGGAACGCTTATCTCCGCTGAGCAGGGTTTAAGCGCCGTACAGTTTAACAAAAACGATACCCAATCGGGCGCGGTACCCTGCCGGAATCCGCATTATTCCTCCCGTGCCAACTGACCCACCATCTCGGAGAACCGCCTGATGACTCCCGGCTTTAAGCAATAGCAGGTCTTTGGTCCCTCGATCTCGCCTCGTATCCATCCTGCATCTTTTAGTTTTTTAAGATGTTGTGATACTGTTGATTGTGCCAGAGGCAGGACGTCCACAATATCACCGCAAATGCAACCCGGATGCTTGAGCAAATGGCGGACGATCGCGATCCGATGCGGATGTCCCAAAGCCTGCGCAAGCAAGGCCAAATCCTCAAGACTATCCTCCACAACTTCTGTGTGAGTCACAAAACTCGGAGCATTTTCCATAATATGCCTCTTTAATCGTTCATCGTAAATATACGATTTAGATTTTGGAAAGTCAAGACTTCTGTAACTTCTTCTCACTTCTCCTCTTAAGGCATTGCTTACACCCATTCTCTGTACTATATTACTATCAGCTAACCTACCCAACCTCCCGGTGAATCATGATGATTATGCTACGATACTTGATGGTTTTGCTCCTCCTCTGCCCGCTGGCTTCCGCCGACACACCTCGCGAATCGATCCCGTTAACTCCGAAGCAGTTTCACGAACAGGAATGCGCCCGCATTCGCAGCGGTCTGGAGCGTATGCAGGCTAACGCGCTTGACGAGACTCAGGCGGATTTCGATGTCGTCTACTACGATCTGAAGCTCGATATTCGGGACTATTACAGCCAGATCATTAAGGGAGCAGTTACGACCCATGCCCGTGCTCTCACCGCCGATTTCAACGAGGTTATCCTTGATCTTTGCACGACTTTGACTATCGATTCCATTATCTCCGAGGATATCCATCTCTCCTATACTCACAGCAATAATCTAATAACAATAATCCTAAATCGTAATTATACGATTAATGAGATTTTCGCCGTCACGGTCTACTACCACGGCACTCCCTGTCAAACCAATCTCTTCGAGACCTTTGACTACTGGAGCCGCTACGTCAGTGGCTACTATATTCCTTCAATTGCAACATTGTCAGAGCCATACGGTGCTCGTGACTGGTGGCCCAGTAAAAACACTCCCGCCGATAAAGCCGATAGTGCCCGCATTGCCATCACGGTCGCCGACACGATTGTCGCTACTTCAAATGGTATCCTCGAATCACTAGAAGCGCTGCTTCCCTCGTCCCGAACTTACACATGGTTCGAGAAACACCCCATCGCCAGCTACCTGATCTGCATGTCTGCCACCAATTATATAGAATGGAATGACTGGTATGTCTTTGCGGCAGACGACAGCATGCCCATTGTGAACTACGTCTACCCGGAACGGCTGTCGCAATCATTAATAAGCTGGGACGGTATTCCGGAGATCCTCGGTGTTCTGGAGGACCTGTTCGGTGAGTATGCCTTCCGCGACGAAAAATACGGTCAGACCATGTTCGGTTGGGGCGGCGCGATGGAACACCAGTGCAACACGACCTACGGCTACAGCTTAACAAACGGAAGCCATACTTACGATTACATCATCGCACACGAAGCCGCGCACCAATGGTGGGGAGACGATGTCACCTTGCACACTTGGCCGGATATCTGGCTGAATGAAGGCTTCGCCAGCTATTCCGAAGCGCTCTGGACAGAACACGAGCAAGGCTTTTCTGCGTATAAAAACTACATGGCTTCCGGTCTAAGCGTCAACGATCCTTCCGGTCCGGTCTACAATCCGACAGCGCTCTTCGACGGCAACACGGTCTATGACAAAGGAGCCTGGCTGCTGCACATCCTGCGCGGCGTCGTTCGTGACGATCCTCTTTTCTTCGCCGCCTTAGCGGAATACCGCGCCCGTCATCACTACAGCACGGCCACCACCGCTGAATTCCTGAGCGATGCAAGCGATGTTTTAGGTATTGATGTAGACGCTTATCTGCATACCTTTCTTTTTAAAACCAACCGTCCGCGTTTTCAGATCGCTTGGGGCAATGGTGTCGTCAATGGTGAGCCTCGTACCGCTGTGCGTGTTACACAAACCCAAACCAACCCTGACACGACCTTCCGCACCCGCATTGAACTTCGCTTCGCGGGAACGATGGATTCCACGATGATCGTCGAAAATTCAGAATGGGAATCGCTCTATCTGTTGGATCTGGGATATGCTCCTTCATCACTCGCTGTCGATCCCGATGTCTGGATTCTACGCACTCTGACAACAGCATCCCTACCGCCGACAATTCTCAATACAACTGTTAACACAGGTCTTGAAGGTGATCCCTATCTTGATACATTGGTCGTTATCGGCGGCACAGCTCCCTATTCATGGTCGCTCATCGGCGGCGCGCTCCCCGACGGCATTACATTGACCGCGACCGGGTTTCTCAGCGGCACACCGACCGAATACGGCGACTTCATTTTTACGGCACAAGCTCTCGACAACAATACCCAAACCGACACGCGCGAATTCACGCTGACTGTCGAAGGAACCCTCGAAACGCCGGAAGCGCTCACCTGCCGTCGTACGAGCGATACCGAAGTCACCTTAAACTGGCTGCCCGCCAACGGCGCGGACTACTATGAAATCTACCGCTCCGACACCGGCGATTTCACCGGACTCAGCCCGCTTGACACGACACCCGACACCTTCTATATTGATCCCATACCTGCCGGAAATGCGATACGATTCTATCAAGTCGTCTCTGCTCAATCCGAATAAGATAGAGTTATTAAACTGCAATGAAAAACGGGACAGCAATCAATACTGTCCCGTTTTATTCTTAAGTGCTCGACTGAATAGCCGCCCTGTTACGTCACACTATTCTATATCCCCCGCATAGCAAAGCATGGGGATATTTGTTAATACTCCGCAACTCCTATTCTGTCATCCCGGCCTTTGCTTGCTGCCCTGCAATTGAGTCGCGGCAGCTCTATTTCTCGATCTTCTTGTAGCCCTCCGGAACTTCAAATACAGCCCCTTCCACCGCGCTTTCGGTCGCTTCGGTGAGTTCATTCTCGACACTGAAAACGGTCTTCATTTCATAGACCGGTTCCTTGTCTTTTTTCTTGCCGAAACCAAAGGGAACTTTCTTCGCCAGTTCACCGGCTGCGCCTTCGCCAATGGCTTGGCCGACGGATTTCCCTTTCTGGCGATTATGCTGAATATCAATGAGACTCTGGACCGGCTCGCCCGGAGCTTTTTTGACGGCGTCAATCAGCGCAGCCATCTTCTCCTGATAAAGCGCGGCAATCTGCAGCAGTCCCGGAGTCAGCACGCGCTCGTCCAGCCCGATGGCTTTCATGTAACGCATCTGAAAATCGGCGATCTCGGCGGTGCCCGGAACCTCCTCGCTGTTCCAGGTATCGAATGAAATCACCACTTTGTCCTTGGGATCCTCTTTGTGAATGCCGGTTGTTACAATATGCGCGTTCTTACAGAGCCAGCCGTTGATAGTTTTCGGTTCGGGATTGGAAACATCTTCCGTTGTCCATTCATACATATCCTCGGTTCCCGGCTCGGCTTCTTCCTCGATTTCTTCATCCGCTTGAGCCTGTTCCATCTCCGCCATGCCTTGCTCCAGCATCTCCTTGAATTCGGCGAAGGTCATTTCCTGGTAGGTTCCCTTCTTGGGATCAAGCGTCCAGACGAGTTCCTTATCGAGACGAATGATGGTTGTGGATTCGACGGCCTTGCCCCGCGTCATCGTTTTCATGAATCCCTTCGTCCATTTCGTGGATGATTCCGACGCGCTGCGGTCACCCGCGTAGTAGTCGGTCGTTGTTGCGCTGTTGGTCCCCATGAATTTCGAGGTTGTGCTATGTTTGCGGGTAACATCCGCTTGTGCGGCTATCGAAAGCATAAGAACCGCCAGCAAAAGGTACTTCATTGTCTGCTCCGTAATTTGCGATTTATTTGTGTCCACCACCGGGGACGGTGGTGGTTAGTAAGCCGTTAATTGGTCGGTGGTGGTTAGAGCGTATCCCAAAAATATCATAGGGAGATTTTTTCACCGGCTCGCCGAGCCGGGTTAAGCAGCGAGAGTGTTTCCATAGTGCGTGTGTCCCGAAGCTCGCGCAACCTCACCCGGAATCTTTTCCTTTTTGCTCTTACTCCGTTTTCATGGTAAGTAGAGCTCATTCAATGGCTTGAGCCCGTGAACTGTTTTTGAGATAAGCTGTAGTAAGTGTGCAGAGAAATAGTGACGAGTAGTAATCAGATAAATCCTAAGGCTCTCGATCCAATTCATCCAGTTTCAGCCATTCGGAGGCCTGCACTGACGGCAACTGGAGAGCTCGTTCGCGATCCAGATCCAGTATGCCCAGATGAACCGCTTGCGGAGCCTGCACCCATTTATAGATTGACCTTGTAAAGAGTTGAATGAACCGTTTGACCCAGGCTTTCAACATGCCCGGCTGGTAATCCGGACGCATTTGCTTGAGATCCGCATCACTCCAGCGGTCGCGCAGGAGTTGATAGAGCTCCAGCGGCATCACCTTCTCGCCGGCAAAGAGATCGAAGCAGGCATCAAGCACGGCAAAGGGCATGAGATCGCGCTCGTCTTCCTGATTGTCTTCCAATTCCGCCGATGCCTGCAGTTTCAGAAGGGCGGAGAGGGACTTGATTTTATATTCTGTATGGAAATGATGCAGCAATGCGATGACCTGCGTCTTGGGGACGTTGCCGATCAGGGAGTAGCCGCCCATCAGATCGCCGCCGATAGTAGTATAACCGACCGCTTTCTCGCTCATGTTTCCCGACTGGAGCCACAAGCCCTGCGCAGCATTCGCCCAGTTCCACATGCGCATGCCGCGTAAACGAGCCTGAATGTTCTGCAAAGTTAACCGATCAAGATCGGTATTTCCCAGCATGGCGCGCGCAGCCTGCTCTTCACGCGCAAAGGCTTCTTCAATTGATAACTCGGTAAAGCCGACGCCTAATTCTTCCGACAGCGTGCGCGCGACATTTCGTGTCTCGCTGCTGTTGTAGCGCGTGGGCATCGAGAAGGCTTGAATAAACTCTTTGATGTCAGCAGGATTTGGGAAGCGTTCTTTCGCATAGAGCCAGGCGAGAATCAAGGTCAGCGCCGAGTCCTTGCCGCCCGACATGGCGACGCCGATTTTCTTGAAGGCCCCGGTTTTCTCGAAATAATCCTTCAATCCCAGCTTCATCGCCGCGATCTGATTCTCGAAGAGCGCGGTCCGGGAATCCGCGACCGGGAGGTCGCGGCTAGTATCTCCTTCGTGGCGGGAAACACCCCTATTACTAGCCGCGACCTCCCGGTCGCGGAAAGCAGGAAGTGGGATTTTTTCTTCGGACTCGATCA
>JAHIZR010000103.1 GCA_018814465.1 bacterium
AGCTTTTGGACGGCGTGGAAGGAAGGTGTATCCATGCGGACGATGTAGAGTCCGGTGGCATAAGCATCGGCATTCCATTGTATTGAATGATAGCCGGCGGATTGTTGACCGCTGAAAAGCTGCGATACTTCACGGCCCAGAATATCAAAGACAGTCAATGTTACTTCTGTGCTATGCGGGAGTGCGAAGTCAATGGTTGTAGTTGCGTTGAAGGGATTGGGATAGGCGGGAGACAGGGCGAATTCGATTGGAAGATTCTCGTTAAGATCATCCGCGCCATCGCCGAATTCCGCTTCATTCGATTGTTCACTGATGCCGCCTTGATATACGGCGACCGCGCTGTAGAGATACGGCAGAGGATCATTAAGATCTATGTGCAGTTGAGTGCTGTCGGTGCGATATCTTTCTTCGCCGTTGTGCAAGACGATGTATTCGATGAAATGATCGTATCCTTCAGAAAGACTGAGTGGCGGGTCCCAAGAAACTGCAGGAAAACTGCCATCAAAGAATGCTGTAAAGTTGCGCGGGGGATCGAGCCGCCAGACTTCGAATTCAACCGACACTGGTATTGTTTCCGAAACAGCTGCGGGAAGTGACCACGATTCGTATCCGGAAAGTTCCAAACCGATCATTTGATTACCGACGAAGGCATCCGTTGTTGAGAAGTTGCCGGAAGCATCGGACTGAATTGATTCGCAGTTATAATAGAAGTCGGCATTCAGAAAATCAACATCGTTCGGGTGGGCGATGATGCTGCCTGACAGAGTTCCGGTCAACCGTTCCGCATTTCGTGTGCTGAATAGAATTGCCGCTCCCGGAGTGACGGGCCAGGAGTAAGCACCGGAAGTGCCGTTATAGAGGACTTGAAGTCCGTCGGTCTGTGCCTGATTCTCGATGCCAACAGTGGCCGATTCGGGGACTCCGATATGCTGGTAGAGATAGACGAATTCGTTGTCGCCCGTCGGAGTCGGCCACGAATATGCCGAGTAAATATGGACCTGACAAGTGAGCATTGAATCCAATTGCGGCAGGAAATGCATTTTGTAATATTCGATAATCAGTCGGCAGTTTTCTTCGTCGTACCACCAGCAGATTTCGGACTCGGGTCCGTCATGCAGATTATCCCAGAACACAGCCAGCATGCCTTCGGGACCGGCTGTATTGGGGATCGGAGTGTTGCTGTTGCGCTGATGAAAACTGTAACCGGGAGCAATCCAGCCGTTTTCATTGATGGTGAGTGTGTCGTATGACTGACCATAAAATACGAAAGGTTCATCGAGCGGCAAGTAGGCGTTGTAGTCCGGTCCGTCGAGTGTGAGCACCGTGCCGGGACCGCCGGCCGAGGGTGATATCTCCACCCACTCATAGGCGGGCGGGATATCCAAATCAAAGCGATCATAGGCGAGATAGCCATAGGCATCACCGGTTTGCGCCTGTGAATAAGCGGACTCCAGATAGATCACGACATTCACGGAAGCGTTCGCGGGAACATAGACCGTTGTGTCGACGGACACATCTCCGTAACTAACGGTCACTTCGTAAGGACTGCCGCCGGGGAGCGTAAAAACAAAATGCCCGTCTGCGTCCGTGAATTGTGAGGGAAGGGGAGTGTCGTCGATAGAAACTTCTGCTGATTGCACAGGCAGGAAGAGACCTGCCGTGACCGTACCGGTGAGCGTTCCATTGGCGACAGAGGACATGAAAACATCGCGTGTAACAACAGCGTCTTCGATAATAACGATGTTGGATTCGGTATGGTCTTGATAACCGAACTTCGAGAACAACAGACTAAACGTTCCTTCGGGGAGACGAATTTCGTAGGAACCGTCGGCTTCGGTTTCAGTTTCCCAATCGTTGCCGACAACCTGTACGCGAACGCCCTCCAACGGCATAACGGGATTTCCTCCGGTGACGATACCTTCCACGCGTCCGGCAAAGTTGGGATCATAACCATCAACAAACATCACTCCGGTATTCTCAGGATCCAGCCAAGTGCGCAGTCCCAGAGTCATGGACAAGGAGAACTTACCGTAATAATCGTTCACATTGTTATTGCAGTTCGCATAGCCGCCATGAAGCTGTCCGATGATACGGTGGTTCTGGTCAAACAGCGGTGATCCCGAGGAGCCGCCTTCAGTGGTGCCGTCCTCCCAAGTCGCGATGCGCCAGTGCGTACCGTCGCCCGGAGACGATGTGCCAAGATAGGAAGTCGTGGTTGTGGGATCGTTGTCCCATGTGATTTTCTTGACATCGCCGCTGGGATGGTGGATGCAAACGGAATTTGTTGAAGGTTCATTAACGGCGTTCCAGCCGCTGAAATAGGGATTATAGGTTTCCGGTACCGGTACGGACAGCAGCCAGAGTGATCCGTCTGAGGTTGAATTATGAAACAGTTCACTACCGCCTGAGACCGTCATATTGGTCGGTCCATCCTGATTGGGGGTACAGACCGGACTCTGGTAATTGAACATGGCGATGTCGTTCGGACCGGGATCGCAGTGGTTGGCGGTCAGAATATATGGCGTGCCATCGCTGTTTGCATTATTAATGAGGGAACCGGAGCAATAGCGGAAACCTCCCGACAGGAGCATCACAACGCCGCGTTCCTGATCATTCCACTCTTCGTCGCAGGCGACGTTGTTGTTGCACCAGCCGCTGTCATTGAAATCGTCCAATGCTTCATGATAGCCGAAGAGATTCCGGTAGGCATGCACGACGCGCCAGATCGAGATTTTACCCTCGCCTGAGACTTGAGCAGGTTCAATATATTCGAGAGTGATCGCGTCGCCCGGAACCGGCTGTGTGGAGAACTTGCCGTTTTCCTTGTTGTTGTAGCCGGTGAAGGCTCCGATGGTAAAGCGATAATCATCATTATAGATGAAGAGCCTGCCGCCGGCGGGCATGAAGAACTCGTCGAACAGCAAGTTGATTGAATGGGCATTTTCGGAGCGAATGCGCAGACGCCAGACGCGATCGCCATTGGCGAGAGTTGTCCAGAGCCCGTGATCTCGCAGGTTCAGGGAAACCTCTATCGGAGCGCCGAAACGGAAGGGTTCGTCCTTGTCCGCAAGCTCGTCTTCGAGCAGATAAGCTTCGGCATCAACCGGCGGCATGTCGATTGTCGGAACCGTTTCATTGAGAGCAGTTAGACGGCTTGCCGGAGTACCGCCGCTGCTGACTTGTGCCAAGGACGGCAGGGCGAACGCAAGTGTAAGCAATCCGACCGCAATGAAGCGGAATCGGGTTCCTGATGGTAGAATTAGATTTTGCATGATGACACTCTTCAGGAGAGGTGAGGAAGGGCGCAGGAAACCGACCGGAAGAGCGATTCATGCTGTGAATCGCCTGTTTCCCGGGACCCTTCAAGTTCTAATCTAATAACATACAGACAATGTCTGGAAATATCAAGTCAGTTGAGCATTGGAGCGAGACTCATGAATGGAAAGAGTCTGATTAACAGCTATTTATACTTTTGCTTGTCAATATAGAACAAGAGATCCGCTGATGTATTGAGTGGGAGAGTCAAGGAAGAAAGAGTCCGGCCGGGTTGCGCACCTGAGCGTACTCGAAAACGCGACATTCTCTGTGCTTAACCCGGCTCGGCGAGCCTGTTTCTGCGTCTTGCCTTTATTTCTAAGACAGGTCCTTAGTCCGGCTCGGCAGCATGTTCTAAATGGTGAATATGATTAATTCTGTTCACGTATGATGAAGTGAGAGATAAAAAAGAGGGCTGCACACAATTGCGCAGCCCTCTTGGATTTATTTACGGTTGGGCAATCAGTTCACATAGGCGACGACGATATAGAAATAGATATCGCGCGTCAAACCGGCGCCGTCGGTGAAGGAGGTTGACGGAGTGCTGCCGAGATAGTCGGCAGTGCCGATGTTCACGTCGGAGCTTGTTCCGCCATAGACATGGTAGCCGTCAACAGTCAGCGGGCCGCCGAATTCATCTTCCGTCACCGGAGACCATCTCAGAATTACGTCATTGCCGGTGCGGATGACCGTCAAGTCCTCTACAGCCGCTGGATTAGCCGTAAGGCTCTTCTGAGTCGTGAACAGAACCGCCCGGCCGTTTATAATACTCGCCGAGCCGGGGATGTCCGGATCCTGCTGACCCCAGTAGCTGTAGGTCAGACCGTCGGAGTTATCATGGTTCTCGATGCCGACCGTGCAATAGTGATTGGAACGACTGTCTTCGGTCGTATTGGTAACGTTATAGTACTGGAAGAGAATCTCACCGTCTCCAGTAGGCGTTGCCGGATAGCCGGGTTCATAGAGTATTGCTTGGAACACTTCTTCCGGGCCATCCAGCGGGTAATACGGGTTAACAACCTTGCTGCCGCTCCATTGGACGATGAAACGATGGTTGGCGGCATCATGTTTCGTGAAGACTCCGTCCGGCTGGGGGGGGATCGGGCAAGGGAATGCTTCGCAGGTCAGCCCTTCGGTCCAGTCACCGGAAAGCGCATCGCATTCCGATTCCAGCAATTCGTCCGCACAATCCAGTTCTTCCGGGTCACCGTAACAACAGCGGCCTACCGCCGGACCGATAAACAACGTAAATGGTCCGGCGCTGGAGGAACTCCAGCCGGTTACCACAAAGCAATACTCATAGCCTGATGTAAGCGTTACATCAGTAATTCTGGGCAAATAATTGCTGGTGTAAATCGGCGGATTGCTGCATACGTCGTCTTCACAGTATACTTCGATGCCATTTTCGAGAATGGCGAGTTTGGCATCGTAGTCCGTATTTCCGAGGCACATTGAAACGGAGACAACTTCGGTTGTCGTGGCTGTATAGCGATAGAAAACATCGGGACAGGTATTGATTTGTCCGCAAATCGGAGAATACTGATCGGTAGCGCCGACCGTCGTGCCGTTGATCGTGGCGGGGATGCTGGGGATAACCGTAGCGGTTTCGCAGGGATCATCCGCAATCGGGCAAGCGGTGTTGCAGTCCAGACTCTCATCCCAAGAGATGTCATCGACACGAGCCAGACAGGTGGCTTGCGGTTCGTATGAACAGTCCGGATCGTAGGGACTGCCATAACAGCAGCGACCGCTAACAATTGGCGAGGATGTTATGTTAAAATTATATGCCGATCCGGGGTCAGGAGCGCCCTGCCAATGACCGCATTCGATATAAATCGTGGTACCGCCTGTAAGAATCATTGTCTTGAGCGGATCGTGATCGCCACAGGAGTCATCGTTGTAATCCGTTATACCGACGCAGCACGTTCCATCCATCCAGAATTTCAGATAGGTATCCCCTTCACTCCCGCACATGTCGATCGTATAGGATGCGGTTTCGGGAACATTGAATACGTAGAAAACGTCGTCCACCGGTGACAGTGAAGTACTTTGACAGTCAGTCGTGAGTCCAAGCGTGCCTGTTACATGGTAGGGCACCGAATTAATTACGGTGGCGCCATCGCAGGTTTCCGACCCTTGATCGAGAGTGCTGTTGAGATGTCGCGTTCCTGTGTTTTCGCTGTACTCATGTCTTTCGATGCCGAGTTCAGCATAGAGTTCCATCAGTCTTTGTTTAATCAGCCCGCTTTCATATTCGTCGGCGTTTTTACGGCGGCTGAGCAGATTATCGATTTCACCGTGGATAGAGCGGAGGTTTTCTTCACTTGCCATTTGCTCGTAGTCGATACCTTCATCGACCGAGTTCGCGGGAGCGGAAGCGGGTACAATCACAAGGTCGTCCCAGAACGGAGCGATCATGGCTGACGGGCCCAAAGCGGAGGGCAGATAGTAGTTACGGAAGTCGGTATGGATTTGCTGATCAGCGCCCATCGCAAGCCAGCCGTTCGAACAGATCGCTATGTCGTTATAATCCTGACCGTAGAATCTGAATGTGAAAGGCAGGCTGACACTAGTGGCATCGTCGGCTTCGTTGGCATCGTCAATGATATTCACGACAGTTCCGTCACCACCCTCAGCAGGATCGAGTTCAATCCAGTTGAACGTAGGCGCTTTGGGATAGGCGGTGTCCGTGTTATCGAATGCCCAGTATCCATAATCGTCCGGAGGAGTGGGCGTGCTGGATGAGCCGGAACCGATAACGACATCAAACAGCACCGTGTCGGCAAACCCATTGGCGAGCGGGAATACGCATTGCAGAGTGACATGCTCTCCGGGATAAGCCTGCATTGTCGCAGATAAACCAAAGCGGTTGCCGGAATTGTCGGAGGTTGCGCCGCTGGCAGCTGCGCTGAAATTGCCGTTCGGATCGGTGACGGTAACGGCCGGATTCAGAGATGTCAAGGTCGCGCTGGCTGCCGCAATTAACGCGCCGCCGACATTTTCCAGTGTCAAATAGATTTCGCCGCTTTCACCCGGATCGAGCTGAGTATCACCGACACCGGAGAGCGTATGACTGACATACTCATAATTGCCGTTCGCTACCGGAATCGCAACACCGCTCACATGAGTTCCGGCGGAGCTGCTGACTGACAGAGTGAATTGCAGGACTTGTCCATCCGGGACATAACCAGCAATCGTGAAGTCAAAGTCATCCGGTGGATTGTCGATGGCGCCGCCGGCGATAGTACCGTGAGATTCGGAATTGTCCGTTATTGAGGCAACATAAGGATCGCTGGAAGACAGCGTCGCAACGACACTGCTGACAGAGGAGGTTCCCCAGTTCTTCAGAGGAATTGCCAATTCGATGGTTTCGCCGGGATTGGCAAAGCCGTCAGTATTGCCGGAACTCGTACCGGCGCCGTCGTCATCGATTATGTAGGTTTCACTCGCGGGAGATACGTAGCCCGTACTCGACTGAATCAGAGTGTAGTCCAGTGCCGGGCGGCAGTTATGCTTGGTTGCAGTGACGTGCAATGTATCAACGGAAGTAGCGGCAAAGTAAAGAGTGATTTGGCCCGAAGCATCGGTACGGCCGCCAGTGAATACGTCATTATTCTTGAAGAGATGAACGTAAGCGTCTGCAACCGGTTGTGCAAGCTGGTTCGTGACCATAACGGTCATTGAATTGAGACCGATGGACGCGGTTGACGGAGCATTGACCGACAGGTTATCGGGTGTGCCCGTAAAAACATCGATCGTGGGATCACCCAGCAGATTCGTAATACCGCAGAAGAACTCGGTGCGTTCTTCGGAATCCGGGAGATAAGAATCGAGCAATTCAATGCGCGAGCGATTCATGATGGCCCCCGTCTTGGTGATTCCTTCCAAGAGCAAGCCTTGCATACCGCCTGCCATCAAGCAGTTGTTATAGCGCGTATTCGTATGCAGCGTTGACATGCCGATCACGCCGATAACGCCTAACGGTTGAGCAGCCGTCCCCGCATTCAGGAAGTCTTCACATTCATCGGTATAGTTGTAGTCACTTGTACCGCAAGTCAGATTCATCATAAAAGGCCAGGTGCCTTCCGCATTCGTCAAATCGGTGATATCATAGGGCAGAGTGCCTACATATCCGCGATGACAGAAAACCGAAATACCTGAATTGAAGCTTGTCGCCACATCGTCTGCACCGGGAAAGTCATGGATGTGGTACATAGTATCGATGCTGGCAGAATTATAGCCGGCTTCGAGCAGACGGTCGCGAACAGACTGCATGGTGTGTACTGTCGAGAGCCCCGAAGTGCTGCTGGTCGTAAAAAGACCGGCACCTTCATACCAATCGGGATTGCCTCCTGATACGGTATCAGCCGGTGAGGGAGTTCGTTCGTATCTTAGATTACGGTTGACCTGTAAGGCTAGTTCCGAGTTGCTGTTGAAGCACATCCTGCCTAAACTGATGTCGGAAATGAGGTCGTTACCTTCAAGGCGCGTATACTCGAAATCGCTGACACCCGATGAACCTTCGAAGGAAGCAGTCCAATAAGGAATCAGAGAGGTTCCGTTGGCGTCTCCGATCAGCAGAACATGTTCCAGCGGCGGATTCGTATTATTGTAGCGATTCTGGATATAGTTCTTAATACCAGCATTCGTCCAGGTTGTAATTTCAGAGCCTTGAGTTGCAATCTCGACTTTGTGGCCTTTGCGTTCGTGCCAGTACTTCAGCTTATCAATGCTGACAGTGTGGGTGGGATCGCCTGCAATCGTGCTGTTGTAGATGTAGAGAATCGAACCGCGGACGACGAATTCATCCAAGCCCATTTCATCCCAGTTTTCGACAATGGGACGAAGCAGCATGGCATTCGTTTCGGTAATGGGGCGTGTGGGATTAACAGAACCGTTTTCATGAACGCGCAGATCCAGATCGCGCAGCACTTCGACTTTGCGCGAAGTTGGATTGTAGCGAACCGCATTGACGCGCACGGTTACAAAGCGAACGCCGCCCATATTCTGAACGGCGCTGATCGAGTAGGGAGTCTCCGGTTGAAAGCTGTTGCGACTCATATAGGCATCCGACAAAGCATCAGCCTGTTCGCCGTCCTTGCGCAGCTCAAGTTCATAGCTGCCATTCAACTCCTCCCAGTTATCGAAGAGAATCTCGAGAGTCGGGTCACCAGCGTTCCGCAAAGCGAGGACTCTGGTAATCTGGGGCAAGAGAGCTTCGCCTTCAGAGGCAAGGCTCTTCTCACCGGGCAGTTCAATCCGATCAATCATGCGACCGTCGATGTTCACATTGTTATGAACAACGCCGGGAACATGGAAGTTCATTTGCCAAGCGTCATTATCATCAAGAACAGTTACACTTGGAGCCTGTTCAATCGCGTTGAGATCACTGGCAATCCAGCCAGCTCCGGCCATTCCGGTCAGGGTCAGTACCGATAAACAGAGAATAACAAAATTGGTGATTTTCATCGTATTTCTCATCACAGCGTCCTCATTCTCCTTTGTTGAATATTGCTCAATCCAATTATCTATGTCACGTTTCACATATCGTTCCGAGCAAGCGGACTATCGCTCACTTTGAAAAGAATACAGATGGATACAATTAAACACAAAACTTAGGCGAATGCAAGTAATCTGAGAGGCTTTTTCTAATTCTACCTCATGGGTTTTATTTAGGTGATATAAACTACTTACGTAAGAAATCTCATGCATCAATAAAACTGTCACAATGTCACAAGAACGCATAAAAAACACCGCTGATTCATCCGCTCTTGCACATCCTACTCCATGTCTCTTCATATGTATGCAGGTCAGCAGCATTGAAGCAGATGAAGAGGATCAATTGTATTGGGTTGTCCGTATTCCGTATAAAGTGAGAGGTCTCTTCTAAGGCAATAAAACTTGCCTCTTTAATCGGATAGCCGAAGGCTCCGGTACTAATGGAGGGGAAGGCGATGCTCGCAAGCTTGTAATGCGCGGCAAGCTCAAGACAATTGCGATAACAGCTTCTCAGCAGATCCGGCTCTCCGTAATTACCGCCGCTCCAGATTGGTCCGACCGTATGAATGATGAACTTTGCCGGAAGCAAGTGTCCACTCGTCAACTTGGCTTTGCCGGTCTCACAGCCTCCCAGTCTTCTGCATTCCTCTAATAGCGCCGGACCGGCAGCGCGGTGTATTGCACCATCTACTCCGCCGCCTCCCAATAGAGAGTTATTCGCGGCATTGACGATGACATCTGCGTTTTGTTCAACGATATTGCCCTGCATTATTTGAATCTCAGCCATCGCAGTCTCCTTGTTCTTTCCGGCTTCTTCAGGTAATATGCGAAAAAATGTGATTGTCCGACAGTTATTCCAAGAGGACAGGAAGAGGTATGCCTCCGAAATGGGACTATTTTTGTCTATAAATACTTTTATTCTAGGTAATACAATAACTTATTGAAGCGGGCAAAGCAGGAACGAGTCTTGATATGATATCGTTATATTACTATATTGGAATATAACGATGAAACAACGAATAGGTTATGAAACGAGTACCAATACTATTATTCACCTTCTTGCTGTTCAGTAGCATCGGTTTCGCGGAAACGTTGACTATAGAGAAGGCGGTCGAGATCGCGTTGGAGCAGAGTTCAGCAGTGCAAGCGGCAGAGTCTCGCGTTGATGCCGCTTCCGAGCTGTATCGAGAAGCGATCGGTTATCGCCTGCCTTCGGTTGATGTGATGGAGATTGTAGCACGGACGACGAATCCGGCGGAGGCGTTTGCGTTCCAGATGAATCAGGAACGCTTCAGTATGCAGGAATTCGGTAATCCCGCGAACGATCCGAACAATCCCGATCCTTTGAATACATACATCACGCGTGCGGAAGCAAGCATGCCGATCTATACGGGAGGGATGCTGCCTGCTCGGGCGAAGCAAGCGCGTTTGATGGCGAAGGCGGCTAAGTTAGAGTGGGAACGCACGAGAAGTCAAGTCGTGTTCGATGTCAGCAAGGCTTATGCTGATTTGCAGAAGGCGCGCGAGAATTTGGATTTGATGCTGCGGATGCGGGAATCCGTGAGACGGCATGTGGAGCGCGCGCGTAATTTCTATGATGAAGGACTGCTTGTTTCGTCGGAACTGCTGCGCGCTGAAGTACATCTTTCCGAGATTGAAGAGTGGGTGACGATGGCAAACAATGGAGCCAGCTTAGCCGAAGCGGCGTTGAATTTTCAGATGGGGATTCCGCGCGAAACAGCACAGCAACTCGAACCGCTGCCTGATTATTCCAAGAATATCGGTGAGTTGAACGAGTGGCTGGCAAAGTCGGAGGAACAACGGCCCGATCTGATGGCGGCGCGTCTGAAAGTGAAAGCCGGCGACTATGAAGCAAAGGCCGCACGCTCCTCATTCTTACCGGAAATCGGACTGAAGGCGCGTTATGAGTTCTATGACGACAGACTATTCGGAGATAACGGTGAGTCTTGGTCCATTATGGGTGTCGCAAGAATCAACCTATTCAAGGGTGGTGTTGATCGCGCGAAATGGTCAAGAAACCGCCATGAAGCCAAAGCGAATCATCATGACATGAACCGCTTCGAAGAAGGAGTGCGGCTCGAAGTGCAGCAGGCTTACGGAGATCTCGAAGCGGCGTTGTTACGGCACGCAACAGCTTCCTCGGCAATGGAGGCCGGACGCGAGAATGCACGAGTCGTCGAAGAAAGATTTAATCAAGGGATTGCCAAGATGCTCGATCTTGTGGACGCGGAAACCGCGCTGCGGGAACTGGAAGTCCGCGAGTTGAGCGCCCGCTATGATGCTTATGTCGCGCACTTCCGGCTGAAGCACGCGGCGGGGACTGCTACAATTGAAAGTAATGAGGATATAAAATGATACGGTTAGTTTTTTTAATTGTTACAACAGCGGCTTTGATGTTTGCCGGATGCTCTCACGAAGCGGAGACTTCCGCGGCTGATCCCGTCACAATTTCGGCAGACGTGATGAAAGTCGAAAGCAAAGTCAGTCCGCGCGAGGTTGAAGTCTATGGAACTATCCATGCCGGGAAGGAAGCGACGCTGACCAGCCGCGCGACGGGACCTGTGGTACGCGTCTTAGTGGGTGCGGGCGACATTGTGAAAAAAGGCGATGTTCTGATCGAACTGGAAGAACGCATGAGTGGAGGCCAACTCGCGCAGGCGCAGGGCGCGCTGGCGCAGGCGCAGGCGGCACTGTCGGTAGCCGTGAAGAACTACACGAGATTCCAATCGCTCTATAAAAAGGATGCCTGCTCGGAACTCGAACTGGATATGGCTCGCATGCAGTATGAACAGGCGTCCGGCGCCGTTGAACAAGCATCGGGCGCGGTGCAGACCGCCGCTTCCGTTGCGGATGAGGCTAAGGTTCGCGCACCGTTCGATGCGACAGTCGTACAGACGATGATCGATGTAGGCGACTTAGCCGCGCCGGGCCGACCGTTAGTGCAGGTGCAGTCCAATGCGGGACGCGAGTTTGTCATGCAAATTCGCGCAAGTTTGGTCGACTATATGAAGATCGGCGACGAGATTCATATTCGCTTGAATAATCCGGAACGGCTGGTGGAAGCGGTTATCACGGAGGTTGCGGGAGGAGCCGATCCGGCGACGCATACTTTCTTAGTGAAAGCCGTGTTGAGTTCGGACGACGTTCGCGCTGGAGTGGCGGGTCATGCCTTGATCAAGTCCGAAGCTGAGAAAAAGCTACTTGTTCCGGCTAATGCGATCTATCGTATCGGAGGTCTGGAGTTGGTTTCGATAGTAGATGGAGAGGGCACGACGCATACGCGAGCAGTAACGACACGTGCTTCCGGTTCGGGCATGGTGGAAATTCTGTCCGGCTTAACTGGCGGCGAAGAACTTGTCATCAATCGCACCGGTCCGATCAGCGAAGGAACTCGTATTGAAGGTCTGAGGTAATGAGTCAGAACGAAGATAGAAATATTCAAGGTTCAAATGAACCGATGACAGAGGCGCAAGAAAAAGAAGCCGCACATTTGCGGGATCTCGAACAGACGAGGCGGCAAGCCAAGCGCGAAAAGATGGCGCGCCGCAAGATCGGTATTTCGGGGAAGATCGCTTCCGCGTTTTTGGATTCCAAGCTGACGCCGCTGCTGATTGTCGCGTCGTTGTTAGTGGGCTTACTGGCGGTGACGATCACGCCCCGCGAAGAAGAACCGCAGATTAAGGTTCCGATGGTGGATGTGACCATCGGGATGCCCGGCGCGACGCCGACGGAGATCGAACAGCGCATCATTACGCCCGCCGAGAAGCTGCTCTATGAAATCGAAAATGTCGAGTATATTTATTCGACGTCGCGTCCTTCCGGCGGCATGATTATCGTGCGGTTTTTCGTGGGAACCGATCCGGATCAGGCGGTGCTGCGAGTTCATGCAAAGCTGATGTCCGCAAGAGATCAGATGCCGCAGGGGGCGATGGAACCTCTGGTGAAGCTGCGGACGATCGACGACGTGCCGGCAGCGGCTTATACGCTGTGGGGAGAAGATAAGACTCCTGCGGAATTGCGCCGTGTCGCGGATGAATTAAAAGCTGAAGTCACACGGCATCCACGCGTCGCGAAGACCTGGATACTGGGCGGGCAGCAGCGAGTGGTGCGAGTCGTTTTGGACCGCGACCGGCTCGCCGCCTACAACGCTTCCATCCTGCAGGCGTATCAGGCTTTATCCGGCGCGAACTGGGCGCTGCCCGCAGGCGAATTGGCGGCGGGCAACACCGTGATGGATATTCGAGTGGGGGATTTTCTGAATACCGAAGACGATGTGAAGCATACCGTGATTGGTGTTTACCAGAATCGTCCGGTCTATTTGCAGGATGTGGCGGACGTAATTGACGGACCCGAAGAACCGGCACAATATGTGTGGATGGGAAGCGGACCGGCGGCGGCGGAAAAAGATATCGACCGCGTCGGAGTGGATGCCGCTGCGGTGACGCTTTCCATTGCCAAGAAACCGGGAACGAATGCGATTGATCTGGTGACGGATCTGGACAAGCAGATCGAACAACTGCACGGAACGGTCATCCCAAGCGATGTGCATATCACGAAAACCCGCGATTACGGCTTCACGGCAAAAGAGAAGTCAAACGAGCTCATCTTTCATGTCTTTTTAGCGACGATCTCAGTTGTGCTGTTAATGTGGCTGATGCTGGGACGCAAGGAAGCAATTGTTGTGCTGGTAGCGGTTCCCGTGACGCTTGCTTTAACGCTGGCGGCGAGCTATATGTTCGGTTATACGCTGAACCGCGTAACGCTGTTTGCGCTGATTTTCTCGATCGGTATTCTGGTGGATGATGCGATTGTTGTCGTGGAGAATATTCATAGGCATTATTCGCTGAAATGGACGAACGCGCGGCACGCGACTGTGTTCGGCGTCGATGAGGTGGGGAATCCGACCATTCTGGCGACGTTCACAGTGATCGGCGCGCTGCTGCCGCTGGCTTTTGTGTCGGGCTTAATGGGGCCGTATATGCGTCCGATTCCGGTGAATGCGTCGGCGGCGATGTTCTTTTCGCTGTTAGTGGCGTTCATCGTTTCGCCGTGGCTGACCTACCGGTTGTTTGGAGCGGGTAACAAGAACGGCGGCGGTCACCAGCATTTCGATGAGACGGAAGAAGAAGGCAAATTGCACCGGATCTATGCTCGTGTGATGAAGCCGCTGATCGAGAATTCCAAGAAGCGTTATTTGGCTTTGGGTGCGGTTGTTGTTTTGTTATTACTGTCAATGGCGCTGCTGCCGCTGCGGGCAGTGGTCGTGAAAATGATGCCCTATGACAACAAGAGCGAGATTCAGGTTGTGATCGACGCGCCGGAGGAGTTCTCTCTTGAACGGACGAACGCGGCGGCGCGTGAGATGGCGGCGGTATTTAAAGACATGCCGCAAGTGACGGACTATCAAGTCTATGTCGGGACGTCCGCACCGTTCAACTTCAATGGACTTGTCCGTTATTATTTCATGCGCAGCGGATCGAATGTAGCGGATATTCAAGTTAATCTTGTCGATAAGCATTTGCGCAGTGAAGCGAGCCACGATTTCGCCAAGCGAGTGCGCAAGCTGCTGCAGCCGATTGCCGAGAAACACGGTGTGAATCTGAAGGTTACTGAAGTGCCGCCCGGGCCGCCGGTCTTGTCGACGATGGTTGCGGAAATCTACGGTCCGAGCGCAAATGAACGCATTCGCTTAGCCGGTCAGGTGAAGGAGATCTTTGAAACCACCGAAGGTATCGTTGATGTCGATTGGATGGTCGAGGATGCCGCGCCGCGAACCGAGCTGATTGTGGACAAGGAAAAGGCAATTCGCTCGGGTGTGACGGCTGAACAAGTGGCGCGCACACTGCGAGTGGCGGTAGCCGGGAATGACGCCGGACTGCTCCACGTGGAACATGACCGCTCGGCAGTGCCGATCCGGCTGCAATTAGATCGCGCGCAGCGGGCCAACGTCGAGGACCTTCTCAACCTGACGGTTCACGGCGGCGATGGCCGCATGATTCCGCTGGGCGAATTGGTGACTCTGAAAGAGACCACTCGCGAACCGTTTATCTATCACAAGAATCTGCAGCCGGTGACCTATGTGACCGGAGAAGTCGCCGGAACGGAGGAATCGCCCGTTTACGGTATTCTGAATATGAATGAGCGGATTGAAGCGATTCCGACTCCCGATGGGAACAGAATGGAAATCATGTCCACGCACATGCCGGACAACAGTCAGCAGTATGCGATGAAGTGGGATGGCGAGTGGCATATAACCTATGAAGTGTTCCGCGATATGGGGATGGCGTTCGGGATTGTCGTACTGTTGATTTACGTGTTGGTCGTTGGCTGGTTCGGATCGTTCGTAACGCCTTTGGTCATCATGGCGCCGATTCCGCTGACTCTGATCGGCATTCTGCCGGGTCATGCGATGCTGGGGACATTTTTTACGGCAACCTCGATGATCGGATTCATTGCGCTTTCGGGCATCGTGGTGCGCAACTCGATTCTGTTGGTTGACTTCATCAATTTGGAATTGAAGGCCGGCGAGACAATCGAGAATGCGGTACTGAAGGCGGGAGCGGTGCGTTTCCGGCCCATCGTTCTGACTGCGCTGGCTTTGGTGGTTGGAGCAGGTGTCATCTACCTTGATCCTATTTTCCAAGGGCTGGCGGTGGCGCTGATCGCGGGTGTGGTTGTCTCGACCGCGCTGACGCTGGTGGTTATCCCCCTGCTGTACTATATGTATGTAAAAGCCGCAGGCGCTGATCATATCATTAATAAAGAATAATCATAAAGGTACTCCAATCATGCGAGTAGAAGAAGCACTTCGTTTAATGGGCGGCACCATTATGCTGCTGGGAATCGCTTTAAGTTATTGGATCAATCCGTGGTGGCTGTTACTGTCCGTTTTTGTCGCGCTGAACCTGATTCAATCCGCCTTCAGCAAGTGGTGTCCGGCGATGATTTTCCTGAAAAAATTCGGTCTCAAGCCTTGATAATCCCGATTCTTCCGGAGAAATTACAATGAGAATGCTGATGATTATCCTGAACTCGAAAGTTCGGGAAGAAATGGAGATCCTCCTGCAGCGGGAAGGAGTCGAAGGATTCACCGAGGTTCCCGACGTGCTCGGGCTGGGTTCAACGGGAGCCAGAATGGGATCCGCCGTGCATCCCGAGACTTCCTCCATGATTATGGTTCTGTTGGAGGAGGCAAAACTGAATAAGCTGCTGAGTACAATCGATGAATATTGTACCGACTGTCAGCAGCATATCAAGATGGTACACTGGCCGGTGGAAACCGTGCAGTGAGCTGTCGCAATCCAATTACCTGAATCGAGCAACGAATGGCAAAAGATCCCAGTCCCAAACTGCGCAGCCGCGTCGCAATTGTGCTGAAAGCAATGGGCGATCCGCACCGCCTGGAAATCCTCTATCAACTTCGCGAAACCGACTTGCGTGTGAAAGACCTTGTCAATAATCTTGGCAGCAGTCAGGCGAATATCTCCAAACATCTCGCGACACTAAAAAGCGCCGGACTCATCGACTACCGTCAGGAAGGAGTCAGCCGCTACTATCACATCACTGATCCGACCGTCTTCACTATCTGCGATGCGGTTTGCAATACGGTTGAGCGCAGAATCGAGAATGATGCCTCGATTCTGAATGAATAAAGCAGTTCTATGTTTGTGCTCATGGAAGGAGTCGCGATCTATGGGTCGCGGCTCCTTTTTTATTGGAAAATCGACAGTCAGCAGCAGGAATAATGACCCGCCTCAGCTTGGCTCGGTTTGTGCACTGAAATCCGTGACTATTCTTGTGAGCTTTAAGGATTAATGTAGCCGTTTCGCAACAAAAAACTCATTGATTCTCAACAGAGAATCCATATCTATAGCCGAGGCTGCGCAAACCAGAGACACAGCGTGAATCTCCTGCCTATCTTGTGAGGCAATTGGGGACGCCAATCTCACAAGAACGGACAAGAAAACGAATTCCTAACCTGGTGACTATGACTCTTCCCTTTCATAACCAATCCGACAATATTCGTTATCGTGAAGAACTGAGGGCAAAAAGCCGGAAGTTATCGGAGGCGAATGAGGAAATGGCGAGAATCCGCGATCTGCTCAGACATCAGGAAAAACTGGCTTCGATCGGACTCTTAGCCGCAGGAGTGACGCAGGAAATTAGGAAGCCGATTGCTTTCATTCGGGATTCCTTGCGCCTGCTGGAAGACAGCTTCACCGAAATCGTTCAGTCGGCGCGGAAATGTCTCGACACTTATAGGCAGCAGGACGGCGATACATCGAACCAATCATTAAGCGAAGGCCACCTCGGCGAGGAAGCGGTCAAGATCGAAACAGCTCTAAAGGAAGTGAACAAGCTTTTTTCTCAGTCCTTTGAAGAGATCGAGCGAGTTCATCAGATTCTTGCAGATTTGACATGCTACTCAAAAAACGATGAGTCGGTGCGCGAAACGATGAATATTCATGAATGCTTGGATGCCGCCTTGCGTATTGTACACAGCGAGTTGAAATATCAGGTTAAGGTAAGAAAAGCCTACGGTGAGCTTCCGGAGATCCGCTGCTACCCGCGAGCGATAACGCAGGCCTTCGTGAATTTATTCATCAATTCCGCTCAAGCAATTCCAGACCGGGGAGAGTTGATCATAACGACACAGTCCGAAAACGGACATGTAGTTGTGCTGATCAAGGACGACGGCACCGGCATCCCGGAGTCACTGCAGCATCGAGTCTTCGATCCGTTTTTCACGACAAAGGAAGCCGGTCAAGGTTCCGGTTTAGGACTCTGCATCGTGGAAGAGACTATTCAGAAACACGGCGGCACGATCACCTTTACCAGCATCGTCGGGCGAGGAACGGAATTCAGAATTGAACTGCCGATTGAAAATCAGAAATCGAATCCCTAAATAGTCCGGCTATTAAACAATGCTTGAGAATACCGCTATGGAAGAAAGCATTTCGGATAAGAGTACCGTATTGCTGATTGATGATGACGAGAATATACTCTCTTCTCTTAAGCGACTCTTAAGGCGAGAGCCCTACTCGATTATCACAGCCGGCAGCGGCGAAGAAGCAATAGGAATTCTGAATAGAAGCGATGTAGACCTGATTGTCTGTGACTATACCATGCCGGGTCCCACAGCAATCGAGACTTTCAAGCTTGTTCGCAAGAGATGGCCGCATATTGTGCGGATTCTGATGACGGGGCACTACGATACAGAAGCTTTAGTTGAAGCAGTTAAAAACGGTGAAGCATATCGATTCGTTCAGAAACCATGGAACGATGAAGAATTGATTATAACGATTCGGCAGGCTCTCGAAAGAGCCGGACTTAAAGACGAAGTGCGCCGATTAGCGGACGAAGTAGATAGATGTAAAGCACAGATTTCGGAGATGCAGAAGAGTTCATCGAGCTTTAGGTAAGGTCTCATACCTTTCAACAAAGATACAAGCGATCATGACGAACACCCACACAACAGACTTCAAGATTGTATCCACGTCGCTTGACGGCTGGGATGTGCAATTCAGGATCGATAAAGCTGAGTTGCTGGATCAGGAGTCGCTGCTCTATCACTTGAGGGGAATCAAGCGCGATCTCGCCGAACAATTCGGCGAGCGGGATACCTGCATGGTCTTTGACGGCATCCTGAACAAAGAGGAAACGGACGAGTCCGTAGATGTCGTAGTGCGGATTAAGCAGTGCATCATCGAAAAGGGCGATCCGAGAATATACTATAAGGACGGGATCGCTCAGGATGGGACGCGCTTCCCGAAGATGCGCGCCTTGATGGATATATTTTATCTTGACAGCAGCGAGAATCCGATTCGTATGAGCCGAATACTGCGAGCGATTCGTGAGGCAAATTTGGATCCTGATCTGATTCAATTGGAGGCTGTCACAGCGAAGCTAAAAGAGGTCCGCGAACTTCAAGCCGCTGTCAAGGAGATTGAAATTGCGCTGGGGAGGTTTTCCGATGTCGGAAAGGACGCCGAAGTTGAATTTCTCTTCAAAACCTGCATAGATCTGGAGAACATTGATGCGTATTATTCTTCAAGGCGAGTTCGCGTGGGTGATGTGCTATGCCACTTGATACCCGCCACGTTCGGACGCAATAAAGGTATAAATGTTGTTGGAGAAGTGATTCAGCCGCGCAAAGGTTTGGATATCGAGTTGGAGGCGGGCAGTGGAGTCGTTTTATCCTCGGAAGGAACCGAGGCGATCGCCAATGAAGACGGCGTGGTTGTTGTCACACGCGAAATGCAGCAGCTCAAGACACCTCATGGATCAAAGGAGTTTCCTCAAAAAGTGAAGCTCAATGTGAATCCGGTGCTTAAGGTTGAAGGCGATCAATTACTCGATATCGAAACGAACAAAACGGTAGAGGTCCTCGGCAATCTTAGAATGGGGAGCCGGATTCTAACGAACTGCGAGATTCATGTAACCGGTGATATTGAAAACGGCACGTTAGTAGCAGGTGCCGATGTCGTTGTTCAGGGGCAAATCAGGGATTGCACGATCAGCTCCGATACAAATGTAATTCTGCAAGGAATTATCTCCAACAGCGATCTGAAGGCGAAACATCAGCTCGCTGTCAAGGGCATGGTCAAAGATTCCAGTCTCGCCGGAGATCAAGTTACGGCGGATTCCATCAGCAATTCAACGGTTGTTGCAAAACGAGAAGCCGTTTTAGAAAAGGTTGATGCCGATCAGGACGACTCTGCATCAAAAATCTATGTGGGGATGAGCGAATTCTATCAACAGAGAATCCGCGAGAATGAGCGGTTCCTGCAAATGGCAAGCGAGAAGCTTAAGCGTATTGAATTGATTGTCGGTAAAGACATTATGGCAGAGGTCACATCGACCAATGTGCAAAACATGCTGTTGAGGATTCTTGTCCGCAATCAAGTTGGTCGAGGGCTGAAGTCGAAACAGCAAGCGGCGGTTTTCCGCAAATTGTTGGAGTCGGTTCCGGCAATGCGCGATATGATGGAATGGAAGCGAGAAGAAAACGATAATCTGCAAAGGAGACTCAAGGCAGAAAAGGACGGAGATTTCAACCGGGTGGTGATTAAGGAGCGAACTGGATCTCGAATCGTTGTTTCAATCAACGGCATTGAAGCCGAAATCCCGCCTTGGGATGGTCCAGTTGAAGTCTCTTCCGGCGGGACGGAAAATTTAAAAATTGTGAAGAAGTAGAGACTGAACGCAGATAGCATATATTCCCGTCAAGAGGAAGCAAAGTCCGGGCTACCCGGATTTTTTGTTTTTGACAAACGGTTTGGAAACACACGGGCTTAAATATGACCTGAAAAGTCTTATCCTCCTCAGTTTAGTTGAGGTTTTCAGGTCTCATTCATTTCATTCGATTGACGGATTTCAGTTTTTTATCCAGCTCAAAGAAACCTCCTAACTGCCGACAATTCAATCAGGTATTCGGGGATTTGTTCGGGAATCGTTCTCCCCGAGTACGTGCCGAAACAGCTAAACGCCCACGAAGCCAGAATCAACCGCAATAAGGCAGCTTGACTTTAATATAACGAGTTATTAAATTTAAGGCTGAAGTTTTTCGTCTCCAAGGACTCAACAGCAGTTTGTTATTTCAGTCTCTTAAGCTACCGGAAGTCTACGGAACGACAGAACGGATCGTGGTTTTTGAACAGCAGCAAGTCGAAATGTGAAAAAATTCACTATTAATTGCCGCTATTCTATCAGTTTAAATACGCACAGATGGAATCGTACGTCTGCTTTGTTTTACAACATAGTCCGGGCACTTCGCCCGAATTCCTCGAAAATAGGAGTCAATTGAATGCTGGTAACGAAACAGAATCGTCTGGAGGCTCGCATCCGGGAATGGGTCGAGCAGTTCGGCCGCGATCGAAGCGCACTGCTGCCGATTCTGCAGGAGATTCAAAAGAAATACACCTACATCTCGAAACACGCGATGCAGGTCGTAGCGCATGAATTAGATATTCACCCCGTGGAAGTCTACGGCGTGGTTACGTTTTATAGCTTCCTGAGTGATAAACCTCAAGGTAAGTTTGTCATTCGCCTATGCAGCACGATTTCCTGCGATATGGCCGGTCGAGACCGCGTTGCCCGGCAGCTTCAAAATGACCTGGGGATCAAATTCGGCGAGACAACTCCCGATAAGAAGTTCAGTCTTGAATGGTCCAGCTGTCTGGGTATGTGCGATCAAGGACCGGCGCTGCTCATTAACGACGAGATCTTTACTCAGGTGACTCCTCAGAAATGTCACGAACTGCTGAACGAATGCAAGAAAGCGTTCGCTTCGCACGCAGTCCGTCAGGAGGCAGATCAATAATGTGGAAGAAACCATCTCATTCCAACCCGTTGACCTTTTCCACAATCGAACCAGAGAAGGGGATGACGGAAGCCCTACGGCTTTCACCCGCGGAAATCATCGAGAATGTCAAGAAATCAGGGATGCGCGGCCGCGGAGGCGCGGGTTTTCCCACCGGCATGAAATGGCAGTTCGCCGCGGAAGCGAAAGACGATGCAAAAATAGTCGTCTGCAATGCCGATGAAGGAGAACCGGGAACCTTCAAAGATCGCTATATCATTAAGATCTTCGGTAATCTGATGATCGAAGGGATGACCATCGCCGCCTACGCCATCGGCGCGAAGCGCGGCATTATCTACCTGCGAGGTGAATACAGCTATCTGCGCCCCCTGCTTGAGAATCTCTTTGAGGAGCGCCGTCAGGCAGGAAAGCTGGGCAAGAATATTCAAGGTATCGAGGGCTTCGAATTTGATATCGAAGTTCGCATGGGATCGGGCGCCTATGTCTGCGGCGAAGAAACCGCGCTGATCGAATCTCTGGAAGGTCAACGCGGCGAGCCGCGTAATCGTCCACCGTTCCCGGTCAACACCGGATTTCAGGGGCATTCGACGATTGTGAACAATGTTGAGAGTTTCGCCTGGGTAGCCTGCATGTTCGCCAAGGGCATCAACTGGTTCAAGAGTGTCGGTACGGACAAATCAACCGGTCTCAAACTATTCAGTGTCTCCGGCGATTGCAAGCAGCCGGGGATTTACGAATTCCCATTGGGAATCAAGGTCAGCAAGCTGCTGGAAGCGGTCGGTGGAGAGGATGCGAAAGCCGTTCAAATCGGAGGCGCAGCCGGACTGCTGATTCCAAGGAGCGAGTATGAACGCACGCTGGCTTATGAAGATATCCCCACCGGAGGATCGATTATTGTTTTCGGACCGGATCGCGATATGCTCATGGTCGCCAAAAACTTCCTCGAGTTTTTCGTGCATGAATCCTGCGGGCAGTGCACGCCCTGCCGCGAAGGGAACGAGAAGCTGCTCGAAGGCATTAAAATGCTGGAAGAGGGACACTGCTCGATGCATTATCTGAACGAACTGATTGCTTTAGGTGAGACCATGAGGCTGACTTCCAAATGCGGGTTGGGTCAAACCAGCTCCAATCCATTCATTTCAGTAGCTACCCACTTTCGAGATGAAATCCTGGGTCGAACCAATTTACACGTGAGCTGACCCATAAGGAGACAACTATAAATGGAATCCAAGACCGATACGATCCTTGAACATAAACTGAGAGCTCCGATCAGCACTCAGATCAATCCGGTTGAAACCGGGAAAATGGTGCCGATAACAATTGACGGAATCGAAATGACTGTTCCATCCGGAACCACGATTCTCGACGCCGCCAAAAAGATCGGCATTAAAATTCCGACTTTATGCCATCACCCGGACCTCTGTGTCGCGGGTGTCTGCCGAATTTGTGTCGTGGCGGTGGAAGGCCACCGGATTCTGCATGCCGCCTGCGCCTATCCAATAGACGAGCCCATCAAGATTCAGACTCATAACCGCGAAATTCGTCAGGCGCGCCGCCATATCATTGATTTGCTTTTGTCCAAGCATCACGGCGAATGCTACTCGTGCTTCCGCAACAATAACTGCGAGCTGCAGACTCTCGCGCAGGAATACGGTGTGGACTTCTATCGCTTCGGACGGCCGAAAACACCGCCGCCGCCGAAGGATGTTTCCAGCTATTCGGTTATTCGCGATATGAGCAAGTGCATTCTCTGCCGCCGCTGTGTTCGAACCTGCATCGATATGCAGGAAGTCGGGACGCTGGAAGTCATCAATCGCAGCACGGAATCCCGCATCTCGACTTTTATGGATAAGCAGCTTTCAGACGTGGTCTGCATCAATTGCGGACAGTGCATTAACCGCTGTCCGACGGGAGCCTTGGGAGCGCAGGACCCGACCGACGAAGTCTGGGCGGCAATCGATGATCCAACCAAGCATGTCGTACTGCAAACCGCGCCCAGTCCGCGCGCGGCTATCGGCGAATGTTTCGGTTTAGAGCCGGGAACGGCGATGACCTATCAGATGAACACCGCCGCGAGGCTGGCTGGTTTTGATGCGGTTTTCGACACAAACTTCACCGCTGACTTGACGATTCTTGAAGAAGGAA
>JAHIZR010000104.1 GCA_018814465.1 bacterium
CATCCCTCGCAAACAGACGGCGCCCGAGTTCGAGCTTGAACTTTATAAACTGGATCGTTCTTCCGGTTTCAATTACGGTCTGACACGTGTCCGCGAAAAACTATCAGATCCGGAGTGGAAGTCCTGCGAGGATATGCTGCTGTTCTATGAGGGACGGTTTCTAAGTGGTATCCGGCACAATCGAGATGCCCTGGAAGTCTTAACGAAGCATGCGGAACGTTATCCTGCAAGTCCTTATCGTGACAGATGCCTCTATCATCTTGCGCGTTGCGCATATCTGCGGGATAAAGATGACATCGCCATTTCAACCATTGAGCAGTTGAAGGATGAATTCCCTGGAACAGGCGCCGCGGCTGATGGGTTGTCACTCTTAGGGCTTTTACATCTCGACCGGGGGAGACCGGAACAAGCGGCGGCGTCATATCAACGCTGGTATCAAACCCGCATCGGCACGAAGGATGAAAGTGAAGCGCTTTGGAGAGTCGGGCGCGCCTATTGGCAAGCGGCCGATTATACAAATGCGGCATCGGCATTTCTGTTGCTTGCAGGATTTGGGGAGAGATCTGATTATTATCCAGTCGCGCTCTATTGGGCATCACGCGCTTGCAGTATCAACGGTGATTCCACACGTGCGGACAGTCTTGTAAATACTCTGCTTTCCCGTTTTCCCTATTCTTACTATTCAACACTGACAAGATGCTCGCTTCCTCCGGACTCTGAACTCTTGCCGCAGAATCTGGAGACTCTTGCTCTGGATCAACTCTGGAATTCCGGTTCGGTTCATGCGAGAAAATTGGCACTCCTGAATGTGCTGCGGATACCGGAACTTGCCTTGCGGGAGTGGAACGAGGCAAATAGGGAGATGGGTTCAGAATCGGGACTCTACTGGTGGAAAGCGCAGCTTCATCTCTGGGCGGGGAATCGTCTGGAAGCGTGGCGCGTTATCCGCAACGGCTTATCCCGGTATATCACGGCATCCGGTGAACGGCCTTTCGATTTCTATCGGATTGTGTATCCGCTCGATTACGATCCTAAGATTATTCATCTGGCTAACCAATATAATCTTGATCCCTATTTCTTATTTGCGCTAATTTGCCAGGAAAGTCATTATGAGGAGAAGATTGTCAGCGGGGCGGGAGCGATCGGTTTGATGCAGCTCATGCCCGCCACGGCAAAACAGCAGGCGAAAGAGATCGGGAGACCTTTTAAAGAAGGCGATTTATACCAAGCGGAGCACAATCTTGAGATCGGAATCGCGCATGTCGCGAAACTGTTCGAGGAATTCTCCGGTGACAGCGTGCTGGTTCTGGCTGCCTATAATGCCGGGCGATCAGCGGCGCAAGCCTGGTTCGAGGAGTTCGGGGATCTGGATCGAGATGAGTTTATAGAGAATATTCCCTACCGGGAAACAAGGCTGTTTATTAAGAATATTATCGAACATGCCGCCGCTTACAGACGGCTGTATCCCGATGTGATAAAGACACAGCAAAGCAAAGGAACTGAGTAAGCAATCCTATGTCTTACACGAAAGAAGAACTGACAAAACTGACGCACATGGTTAGCTGCGCCGGCTGAGCATCCAAGATGGATCCGGCGGTGCTGGATCAGATCCTATCAGGCTTGCCGACTCTCCCGGACAAGAATCTGCTGCTTAGTTTCGGCAATCGGGATGATGCGGCGGTATATCGTCTGCCCTCCGGTGATCTACTCGTGCAGACACTCGACTTTTTCACTCCGGTTGTGGATGATCCTTACGACTACGGAGCGATTGCGGCTGCCAACTCGTTAAGTGATATCTACGCTATGAACGGACAGCCCCTGTTTGCTCTGAATATCTGTTGTTTTCCCAAAACGGTTCCGTGGCAAATCTGGAATGATGTCATGCGCGGCGGTGCGGATAAAGCTGTTGAAGCCGGAATCAATATTGCAGGCGGTCACACCATTGAAGACTCCGAGCCGAAATATGGACTTGTTGTATCGGGGATCATAGATGAGAATAATTACTGGTCGAATGAGGGTGCTAAGCCGGGCGATATGCTTATTCTCACTAAGCCTTTGGGAACTGGAGTCCTGACGACAGCGCTCAAGAACGAAGTAATCACTCCTGATGATGCTTCCGTCGCAATCGAATATATGAAGATGCTCAACTCGACCGCTCAGCAGGTCCTGAATGGATTCGAGGTGCACGCCTGTACCGACATCACCGGCAATGGTCTGCTGGGACACGGTTCGGAGATCGCGAAAGTCTCGAAAGTGAAGTTTGTCATCGAAAGTGAACGCGTCCCGGTATTCGATGGCGCGTTTGAATTGGCGGCTGCCGGCAAACTGCCCGGCGGGTCGCGAGCGAATCGAATTTATCTGCGCAATTATGTCGAAACGAAACTGCCAGAAAACTCGGGAGCGCTCTGGCTGCTGTATGACGCTCAGACTTCTGGCGGATTATTCTGCGCACTGCCCGCATCTCAGGCGGAGGAAGCAGTGCGCAAGCTGCAAATGGCCGGACTCGCTCGTTCATCAATTATCGGCAGAGTCGAATCAGGCAACGGAATTGAAGTCCTGTAATGATTAAGTGCTCTTGATGGAGGCTAATCAAATGACAAATGCTGATCGAAGCAGAGTCTATCACGATGTCGATCGTCTGGAGAGAAAGATTGATGAAGCGATTCTGCGGCTTGAACGCGAATGCGAGAAACTTGCGGGCAACTGCTCGGATCATAGCGTAGATCAGGGATCGTCGCGGATCTGCGGAAGCAAATTATGGGGATGGGTACTCTTAATGGCGGGAGTCGTATGGCTGGCTGACAGTATCGGCTGGCTGTCCTTTTCGCTTCCCTGGGGTCCGCTGGCGATAATTCTGCTTGGCGTCGCGCTGCTTTATCGGAGAAGTTCGTGAAAAAACCTCGTCTTGCGCTGATCGGCGCGACCGGCATTGTCGGAAGAACCACACTCGACGTTTTTAAGGAGTGGAATACTCCCCTCGCGGAGCTCCGGCTGTTCTCATCATCCGATTCTTCAGGAACAGTCATTGAGTTTCGCGGAAAACAATTGTTGGTAGAGGAACTTGTCGATATCCCGCAGGATGTTGACACAGCGATCCTTGCCACAAGCTCCAAATTATCGGAGCTGTGGGCGCCGAAATTGAAGCATGCGGGAATTACGGTAATCGATCATTCCAGCCGTTTCCGGATGCAGGATGACGTTCCGCTCGTGATTCCGGAGATCAATGCCGATACTTTAAAGAATCATCATGGCCTGATCGCAAATCCGAATTGTTCTGCCTCAGTCATACTGCTGCCGCTATTCGGATTGCACAGAAGATTCGGAATAGAGCAGATCGTCGTATCGACCTATCAATCGGTATCGGGTGCGGGTAAAGCCGCGATTGAGGAGCTGGAGCAGCAGCTTGCGGATAAGTCGGCTAAGCCATCTGTTTTTCCGGTGCCGATAGCCGGGAACGTAATTCCCCGGATCGGCAGCTTTAATAAAGAGGGTGTGAGCGGTGAGGAGGAGAAGATCGGGGATGAAATCAGAAAAATCCTGCGTGCGCCCGAGATACATGTGCTGTCGACAACGGTCCGTGTTCCCGTTTTTGTCGGTCATTCGGCTTCCGTTACGGTGCGGATCGCTGAACGCGCTTCTATCGAAGAAATCTATGATTCCTTGACAGGAATAGCGGGACTTGTTTTTGAACAGAACCATTTCCGCACTCCGCTTGAAATTGCAGGCAAGCAGGAGGTCTTTGTCAGCAGAATTCGGCAAGACGGCTCACATCCCGAGTGGATTCAGTTTTGGGTTGTTGGAGATAATTTGCGTAAAGGCGCAGCCTCTAATGCAGTGCAAATATTACAGGAGTTATTCTCATGAGAAACGGATTAGGGTGGGTAATAATCTTCTCTGCAATAATTTCTTCCTCTGTGACAAATGCAGAGACTTTGGATTGGGATATTGATCGCATTGCCTGCGGTCTGAGCAGCAGCGAACACCACCCGCTTATCACATCTGTCAATGGAATCTTACAGCTAAGCTGTGATACAGGAGACGGCTGGATCATCACGCGGTTTTCGGCGAACAATGGTTTGACTTGGGGACCGATTCAGCAGATTAAGCCGGCGGGATTCGATACGAAGACGGCAAGTTGCACGGACGGACAGAATACCTATCTGTCGGTTTTTGTTCCAAGCGAGGATACTCTAAAACTCTATCGCTTTGACGGCGAACAACAATTGGCGGATAGTCACTGGATTTATTTCGGAGCGGCTTACGATGAACCGTCCATTTGTATGACTTCGGATTATCGCTTCGAATCCGATGAGCCATTCTTGAATATCGTCTGGCAGGAGTATTATTGGTCCTCCGGCAGAATACAGGGGATGTTCTCTCAGTCAAGAGATCAGGCACAAAGCTTTGATGATCCAGAGATGGTTTTCGAAGCAATGAACGATTCGCCGATTTTCGGTAATATCGTTGCAACAGTTACTTGGTCAGGCGAAACAGAAAAAACATGGGTGGGCGGAACCGTCGACAGGCTGGGATCCATCGGAGAGCAAGTCGTATTGTACTCGAAGATTGAGGGTAGCGGTTGGCAATCTGTCGAGATCGACTCCAGCGCCTATACTCAAGTTGATTTGTCGATCGCCGGTTATGAAGCGACTCTGCTTGCCGCATACGCACGACGCATCAACGCCGCCTCGCAGAAAGAGGTATTCTTTGCCTATTCACTGAATAACGGCGATGAATTCACGTATCCTTTGCAGCTCACCAGCGGCAATACCGATGAATATGATCCCAAGATCGTTATTTGCCCTGAACTCAACCGCTTTGCTATCTTTTATCTGTCGAGTGAAGCGCAGCAGGAACCGGCAACGATCTGGATGATCGAAGGTGATCTAACTGCGCCTTGGCTGATTTCAGAAGCGATCAGTGTCTGTGAAAACGGACATGCTTTTCGGACAGGCGGTTATGATGCATGTGCCACCCCCGCAGGATTCGCGACAGTCTGGGCTGGCCTGGGACTGCTGGAGGGCACGGATATCTGGTTTGACGCAAGCTGGCAAGGCGAATCCTCCCAGCCGATCCCTGCAATTCCCACAGAAACTCGATTAGGAGTTCCTTATCCCAATCCTTTCAATTCATCTGTGACAATACCTCTGGAGCTATCTCACGGCAGTGATATTGAAATCTTCGTTCACGACATATTGGGAAGGGAAGTACTTAGGAAATCCTTCGGAAGCCTTTCCTTGGGGAATCATCCACTGCAATTGGATTTTGCGGGTTTGCCCAGCGGGGATTATTTCATCGGAGTAAAAGGAATACCTAAGCAATTAGTCCGAGTTAGTTATATAAAGTGAAAGAAGCTCCCGTTTTGGGAGCTTCTTTATTGAAGGGCAAATATCAACTATGCAGTCGCTGAAACTTCGCGGCGTCCGATCCTGCCGATAAGCATTTCCGCAATAAGCATAGTGAGTGCAAGATAAAGACAGAGCTTCCAAAGCTCGCGTCCGAATCTGCCCTCATTGATCGCAATCTTTACATCAGCACCTTGACCAAGTTCGGTTAGCTTACCGCCAAGAGATGCCTTATAAAGGTTTTCCGGCGCAGGCAAGATATTGGATTCACTTGCGGGAGTATTGACAGCGAGCACACCGAGTCTTCTGCTGCCCTGCCATAGATCATAAGTTCCCGGATCGCTGAGGGCGGGTACCTTCAAAGCAAAGCCCGTTGTGCCGGATTCCAGAGCGAGTGTTGCTGACCATTCATTCCGTCTAATCTCATAGTTCTCACTGCCTGGTCTCCCCGCAAATGAGAGTTGCGAGGCTTCACCGGCAGTCAGTTGATACTCTTCTCCGGAGGTGCCGATGCCGGATAAATAAGCCGAACCGCTGACGAGCAGCGGCGGAAAAATCCCTGACCGAAATAGCGACGACCATTCCGGATCGGGTGAGCTGAGCAGCAGAATCGCCCGCCCTTTTCCGGCTCGCGTTTCCAGCATAAACGGAGTGTCATTAGAGAAAGTGATGACATTGACAGCGGTTCCGGAACCGGTCGTCGTAACAAGGCGATTGAATTCAGGTGAAACAACAGAGGGCTCTTCTTCAAACAAGCCTTCAAACAGCGGGTGACTTAAATCTGTCTTTCCCCATTGGTAGGGCGTGGATTCCGCCTCGACAGTCTCGACTAAACCGGGCAGACCGAGACTTGCCATCCATCCGGCATGCGCGCGCAAATCGAATGAAGGACCGGGGATAACCAGTACGCCTTTGCCGGACTCAACGAATTCGCGAATTCTGCTTTCGAATCCGATGCCGAATTCCGGTGAATCCACGATGATGATCACATCGACACCGCTCCAATCGGCGGTCTCGAATTCGGCTGGCAAAAGCTTCTGAACCTGAACGAATGCATCCGGATCTGAGGTCGGATTCATCGCTAATCCGGTCAACTGTTTTGCCGGTCCCTCCGCGCCGACGAGAGCAACCTGCAGGCGGGGCGGAACACGCAGAACGAATTCCCGCTTGTCATCGGCGGCAAAGTCGTCAGGATCTTCGATACGGACATAACCCGTTTGGCTTCCCGGTTCTTCAGGCACGAACTTGATGCGGTATTCCTGCTGCCGTCCGGCTTGCAGGGAAACTCGAGTCTGCGCGACGCGGCGACCGCTCACATAAACACTCACGATTCTCTCTTCCGCCGGAACGCTACCGGAGTTATAAGCTTGAAATGCCAATTCGACGGGTCTCCCCGGAGTAATCAATCTCGAAGTAATGCGAGCATTAACAATGCCCATATTCCGGCGCGAATCATCTCTCGTCGGAATCAGGAACAAGCGCACATCATCCGGCAGCAGTTCAAGCTCGGGCATCTCCTCCGGCCATGCGCTGCCGCTGAAGTCGGAAAGGACATAGACTTCTTTGTGAAGGTTCTGTGACGCGCCAAGGATTCTTCTGGCCGACTGCAGAGCATTGACAAGATCGCCGCCTTGATAAGTTGCTTCGGCATCAACGATTGCCTCGCGAACTAAGGCGATATGCGTAGTCGGTGATTCCGGGAACAGCGTAGGCTTCGGATCAGCCCATACGATTTGAATTTCGTCATTGTCGCCCATGGACGCCAGGATTTCCTGCGCGCGTGTCTGCACATCCCGGAATCGTGTGCCTGATGAAGTCTCGGTTTGCATGGAAGCCGAACGGTCAAGAATCAGCACAACGGTTGATTTCGCTTCGACGCCGGGCAGAATTCCCGCCGTCGAACGAATGACAGGACGAGTCAGCGCCAAGACCAGAAACAGCACAGCCAGCGTGCGCAGCAGCAACAGAATGATCTGACGGATTTTCACCTGCCGCATCTTCTGCCGCTGCATCTCCTTCAGGAAACGCAAGGTTGGAAAATCCACCTGCTTGAATCGTTGTCGATTGAGCAGGTGGATCAAGATCGGTATCAGGCCCAGAGAAAGCGCGGCCAGCAGCGCGGTATTAAGAAAGGTCATGCGGTCGGGTGGTTGGTTTGCAAATGATTTCTGGAACCGATATCATCAGGGGCAAAAAGCATATCTTCGACTAATTCGACCAGCATATGCCCGCAGATAAGATGCGCTTCTTGTACTCGTTGCCCTGAGGGGGATGGGATGTGCAGGACATGATCCGACAATGGATCTAACGGAGTTTCCTTCTCACCGACAAAGGAAATGACTGTCCCGGATAACCTCTTTGCCGCATGCGCGGCATTGATCAGATTGGGAGACTTGCCGGAGGTGGAAAGCATTATCAGCACGTCGCCGGGCTGCATGAGAGCTTCAATCTGCCGTGAGAAAACATGATCGAATCCATAGTCGTTAGAACAGGCGGTGAGCAGGCTCGTATCCGTCGTGAGCGCAAGCGCCGCTAATGCCCGGCGATCCCGTTGCGCGGTCAACCGCACTGCGAATTCAGTGGCGAAGTGCTGGCTTTCCGCGGCAGAACCTCCGTTACCGCAGAACAGAAGCTTGCCTCCGAGTTTCAGAGCTCGCGCGCACCGCTCGGCGATGGCAACAATATCGGTGAAACAAGAAGAGGCCATCTTGCTGTGCATTTCAGCGGCTTCGTTGATTGCCTGCTGAAGTTTATCAACTCCGGGGACAAGCCGGATATCGTTCATGATTGTCTTCCGTTAAAAGCGAGTTTATAGACCGGCTTATGAAAGCTTCTCTGTAAATGATTGCACGACATCCTTCGCATCCTGAAGTGCCTGTGGAATGCCGTCGATGTTTTTACCGCCTGCGGTTGCTAAGTGCGGACGTCCGCCACCGCCGCCCTGCAATCGTTTCCCTAACTCTTTAACGATGGGCACTGCATCCATGCCGCGCTTCACTAAGTCGGGCGTGACGACGACAACCAGCGTCGGCTTTTCGCTGATTACTGCGGCCAGCACGCCGACACCCGAGCCTAATCCATCGCGGATGGAATCGCCCATCTCTTTCAGTTGATCGAGGCTTTCGGCTTCCACCTGTGAAGCGATCATGCGAATGCCGTTGACTTCGATCGCATCTCTGGTCAGCGATCCCATTTCGGCTGAAGCGGTTTCCGACTTTAAACGCTCCAATTCCTTCTGGAGCTTTTTCTTTTCCGCTTCCGCCTGTTCCAGCGCATCGTTCAGCTTTGCCTGTTTCTCATACAGGTATTGCCGCGCGGCCTCGCCGGCTAAAGCTTCGATCCGGCGAACGCCGGCGGCGACAGATGATTCCGAGCGAATCACGAACAGGCCGATATCTCCTGTTCTTTTTACATGACAACCGCCGCATAGTTCCCGCGAAATGACGTTATCGCCCTCGCCGATTTCTATCATCCGGACTTTATCGCCGTATTTCTCGCCGAACAGCGCCATCGCGCCTCGCGCCTGCGCCTCCTTCAGCGAGGTTTCGATCGGATTAACGGAGTAGTTATCGCGAATCCAGCCGTTGACCAACTTCTCGATTTCAGCCAGCTCGCCATCAGTGGGCTTGGTGAAGTGAGTATAATCGAACCGCAGATGATCCGGCGCCACCAGCGATCCTGACTGATGCACATGATCGCCTAAGACCGTGCGCAATGCCTTCTGGAGAAGATGAGTGGAAGTATGATTATATTGAGTGGGGATGCGGTGCTCTGATGATACGCGAAGTGTGGCAGGATACTCAATTGAGGGTTTCAACCGTTGTACGGCATCTGAAGCCGACGAGACCGCAGTGTGAATAATTGCCTCACCAACTCGTTTAGAGTCAATTACGTCGGCTTGAAGTGGTGAGTTCGTTGTTGTTATAAAAGTCATCTCGCCCACATCAGATACCTGACCGCCCGATTCCGGATAGAAGGGGGTTCTGTCCGAAAGGAATCGAATCTCTCTCTTATCTGAATCAACACTTAACAACTTGATTCTCGATTCTGTTTCCAGACTATTGTAGCCGACAAATTCGGTTACTGCTGCTTCGTCGAGCGTGATGCCTTCGATCGACTCATGCGCAAAGCTCCCCGCCGCTCTTGCCCTTTGCCTTTGTCCCTCCATCGCCTGCTCGAATCCTTCCACATCCACTGTCAAACCCTGTTCGCGCGCCATCTGCTGCGTCAGATCAAGATGGAATCCGAATGTGTCATAGAGTTTGAAGGCTTCATCGCCCGGTAGAACCTTCACACCGCTCTTTTTAAGCGACTCAACAACTCGCTCGAACTCTTCCAATCCGCGATCCAGCGTCTTCCCGAATCCGGTTTCCTCCGCTTCGATCACACGCGAGATATGCACATGCCGGTCTTTGATTTCGGGAAACTGCTCGGCCATGATATCAATCACAACCGGAACCAGCTTGTAGATAAACGGATCA
>JAHIZR010000105.1 GCA_018814465.1 bacterium
TAAGCGTACCAACGCCTTGCGATTGAACCGGCCCCAGGTCACACCCGTCGGCGCTTCCTTCCCCTGAAATAGTCTTAGGAATGAGCCGGGTTTGCGATTCCCGAACGCCATCAGCGCGCCGCCGTATTTCAATAGTCCGCCTATTATCCAGCGCGCGGTTTCATCCAACGATTCTTTTACAATAACCGGACAAAACTCATTCCCGCGGAATGCAGCCAAATGAAAGTGCATGCCGCTCCCCGCGTGTCCTTTACGCACAACCGGTTCGAAACTAATCCGCATGCCCATCCGTCGCGCCAGATTGCGCAAGACCCACTGTGTAATCAGGACACTGTCCGCCGCCTGCGGCAAAGGCTGCAGCGCCAACTCGATCTCATGCTGCTCCCACACCAGATCCGTTTCCAGTTCCGACGGCGCAAAACCGACTTCGCTGTGTCCGTATTTCACCGGTACGCCGATCTCAGCTAACATTGACAGCGCTTCACGACGCAGCTCTTCGCCGAATACATAGGGCGACGTCGCATGGTATCCGCGATCTCCGACACTCTGGAGATCGCGTTCGATCGGCTCGGTGCCAAGAAAATATTCCACCTCACCCAACGCATGCAGTTCGAATCCGGCTTCGGTTTGCAGCCGCCGAAAGGCATTTCTTAAAATAGTATCGCCCGACTGCGGAAGTTCGCTTCCGTCACGCTGTGCGTGACCGCACAACAAAACGAGTGAACCGTGCGCCGCGAACGGATCAATAAAAGCTGTCTCGGGACGAGGCCGTAAAATGATATCCGAAGCTCTTGCGCCGATCCCGGACTTTGGGAACAGACTGGAACCGTCCGCGCGTTCACCGGCGCGCAGAATCCGGCGCAAATGATCGACATCGCGCGGCACGAAATCCAGCACCTTCAACGCGCTGTCGCCGCCGGCATGCATCAGCGATACCTGCCGCAATCCCGACTCCAGAAAGACCTGCACAAGATCGTCCACCGACCACTCGGTGAAGGGCTTGTCGAGTAATCTCTGCAGCCGTGAGGCGGGCAGCGCCGGATAGTGAGACAAAATTGTATTATCCATTAATCTTCTCGATGCCGTGCTTGAAGCCTATCAGTACTCTAAAGTTTCTATCCTATTCCAGAAATAAAGGACTCTTTTCTCAACCTCTCTGTCGAACCGCGATAGATTACCCAATCGATATCTGTAAGTTCGACACCTTGGATTCAACGTCACCGTTGACCGGTATGCAGCACTTTCGCCACTTCCGACGGCGACTTCTGAATTTCTTCCGCGAACTCCTTCAGAGTTTTATCCGCGCGCACATTCGTGAAGCCATTGACTTTCAATCGCGCCAATCCGAGTTCCAGCTCGATACCCTTCAGTTCACAGTATTCTTTCACTGTTAACTTGCCCTGACCGGCGGTATGGTAGGAAACAGTCGCATTTATCGCGTCACCGGTCTTTAGATCAGTGGAAACCGCATCCAGCAGATCGCGCGGCGCGACTCCGTACTGTGCGGCTAATTCGCCCAGTGTAATCTCCGGCACATCCGCTGCATAGCCCGCTCTGCTCAGGCTCTGCGTGACCGCGTCAACCGATGAATCCGCATACATCGCGGCAACCTGAATCAGTGTGAATTCCTCGGCATGCGGAATCGGCGGCTCGTTCACCTCGTTCTCATAGGACGCGTCAATCGCATCGGCCAGATGCGTAATACTGATTGCTGGGGGAAACTCATAGACCGTCCCGAACCAGAACAACAGCGTCAGCACAAGCGCAATCACCAGCTCGCCCTTGTGCCGCCAGACCTTCGTTGTCTTGCTTCTCAGATAGCCCAGGAACACCGACCAGTTAAACCAGAAGAAATGCAGCAGTCCCGAGATCAGCATAATCGCTACGAAGCTCATATGCAGCGCCGCCCACTGCTCCTTATCCAGTCCGAGCGCGGTCCAGACAATCCAGTTGGCAATCCGTCCCTTCGGCGAAAGAAAAAGCACGACACCGCTGAAAGAAGCTAAGAGAAAACTGAAGGTCAAGACATAGCTTGTCAAGACCTTCAGTTTAAACGAATCTTTTGTTTCTTTACTCACGCTGGCATCCGCCTCGTTTGAGTAACTGAAGCAATTTATTCAAGCACGAAGATATTTTTCTTCGCGCAGATATCCTTGAGCTTCTTCGGCCACACGGTAACGCTGACTTCGCCGAGGTGCGCCTTGCGCAGCAGGTACATATAGGTGCGTGACTGACCGATACCGCCGCCGATGGACAGTGGGATCTCGTCGTTCAGAATCGCTTTGTGATAGGGCAGCTTGAGGAAATCAAGCTGGCCGGTCATTTCAAGCTGCGTCTTCAGCGTGTCCTTGGTTACACGGATACCCATCGAAGACAGTTCATGGCGGCGCTTCGTGACGAAATTCCAGACCAGAATGTCGCCGTTCAAGCCATGCATTTGCTTGCCCTTCTTGACGATGGATGGGGTTACCCAGTCGTCATAATCCGCGGCGCGCATTTCATGCGGATAACCGTCCTCCAGCGTCCAGCCGATACCGATAATAAAGACCGCCGGGTATTCCTGCAGAATCGCGGTTTCGCGCTGCTTGCGGGGCAGATCAGGGAACTTATCCAGAATTTCTTCAGCATGCAGGAATTCCAGTTCCTTCGGCATGCGCGGATACTTCTTCGACTTCAGCTTGGGAAACTCATGCAGCAGCATGTCTTCGGTTTCATAGAGCACCTTCCACAGCTTCTTCACGGTGTCCTTCAGATAGTTCAGGTTGCGCTGTTTCACGGTCATCACGCGTTCCCAGTCCCACTGATCGACATACGCGCTGTGATCGTGATCCAAGAAGTAATCCTTGCGCACGGCATGCATATCGGTATAGAGACCTTCGCCGGCCTTCATGTTGAACTGCTTCAGGGCAACACGCTTCCACTTCGTGGCCGCCTGCACGACCTGCGCGTCAACCGGATTCTGATCGTAGTCGTTGCTAATGTGGAATTGAATCGGCGTGCGGGAACCATCGCGATCCAGATAATCATTGACGCCGCTGTTGACATCAACGATCAGCGGTACTTGGACGCGCATCAGATTCAGCTCATTGCACAATCCGGCTTCGATGCTTTCTTTCGCGGCGGTAATGGCGCGCTGCGTGTCTTTCGGATTTAATAAAGATGTGTAGTCAGTGGGCAGGACTTTTTCAACGTCTTTGTAGTTGCCGATTCCCGGTCCTGCGAGATCTGCTTTCTTGTCTGCCATGTGTGGTCGTTCTCGTGGGTTAGAGGTGAGGGCAGGGTGGTTTAAGATAACCGTTGCCCGACAAACATGAGGTGTGATTTTATGCACGGGAAATGTGCTAAATTACGCTCTGAAAGGCAACTCATAGCAAAATACGACTCGGCATGCATATTCCTATTATTACTGTGCATAAAAAGGGAGCGTGGGAACA
>JAHIZR010000106.1 GCA_018814465.1 bacterium
TGCGCGAAGCTTATTACCGGCGACGCCCTTATCCACCGCAGTTGCTTCGCAGCCTGATCACAATCCACCAATGGCAGAAGTATTACGGAAAGAACTAATGAGACGGCCGCTCGGCGGCGCCGGATTCCGCCGATTGGCGATCCGAAGATAGTCCATTGAGCGACCTATTCCGCTCAGACCCAAACTGACAAATATTGATGAAACCGCGATATCGCAACGAAACCGGAACCACGACGACTTAATGCCTGATGACGAGAAAATCGAGCGCAAACCGCGCCGGCATGTTTTGCGTAATACGGTGTTTACTTTATTGAGCCGTGCCCAAGGGGCTGTTTTCACCTACCTGATCATCCGCTTGTTGCTGAGCGTGCTCTCGGTTGAGCAGTACGGCTTGCATGCCTTGCTGTTTATCGGCATCATGATGAATGTGTCACCGCTTTTCCAGTTTGGAATACCAAATATCATGAGCCGGTTTATTCCAGAATTCTACAGGGGATCGCGGTTTGGACTGATCAATATAATATTTCGAACATTTGTTCGCGCGCAGTCTATTGTGGCGATAGCGACTGCTTTAATGGCAATCATTTTTGCAGATCAGATCGCGATATGGACTAATTATCCTGATTACGGAACTGTTATTCGTATATTCGCTTTCAGCGCGATTACTTTTACGGTATCGCAGCTCTATCAGGATCTATTAGAGGGGGTGTTCCAGCTTCGCTTGTCGTTTTGGATCAATCTCGCGAATAACGTCATTCGGTTGTCTTCTTTGTATGTCGTCACTCGTTTTTACCCGACTCTTACAGCAGTGGTTCTCACAGAGATCGGCGTGAAGATAGTGAGACTCGGGGTTTACGCGGTCATTTACTATCGGATGTTTCCGGAAGTGTCGCATGCTAAATCGCATACGGTGGACAAACCGCCCTGGAAAGCGATGCGCAGATATGGCGTTTTGAGTTATTTAAACGAAGTGGGAGTGGCGCTGCTGAGTGTAGCGACGGATATGCTGCTTGTGACAGGCATTTCCGGGGCGTTAGCGACGGGTTATTTTGCTCTGGCAAATCGGATCACTTCCGTTATAGGTCAGATTTTACCTGAGCAGTCGTTAGCTCCGGTGACACGTCCGCTTTTTTTCAGCGAGTATGGATCGTCGTCGTCTCGGCAGGCAGCAGGTTTTGGATTTGCGATGATGATGAAAGCGTCGCTATTCACGTCATTATTAGTCGGAATCTGGCTTGTATTTATGGCAGAGCCTGTGATAGTCTATTGGTTCGACGCGAGATTCTCGGAGGCGGGCGCTCTCTTAGCGGTTATGGCAGTTTTCCTCGCAGTCAACAGTGTCCGATTCCCGCTTGGATTGATGCTGCAGAATGCGCACCGAGTCGATCTGACGATCTACGCAAAAGCAACCGTTTTCATTAAGATCGGACTCGGTTTATGGCTCGTTCCCCAGTTCGGGGCGATCGCCATGGTGTGGATCGCCGGATCAACGATTTTTCTGCAGAATGTCGTGCTCTATTATTTCATCGTTTCGCGCCTTGGTCATCGCGGAGATCCGGTAGGAATGGCTAAAATAGTACTGAATGGCTTGATTTCTGCGGGAATTTTCTATCTCATTCGCCCCTATTTTAACAGTTTGATCGGCGTTCTTATGAGTCCGTTTGTGTTCTTCGTGATTTATGTAGGGATTAATATACTGCATAAGTCGTTCAAACCAGAAGAGCGGGAATTCATCAACAATCATCTTCCTCGAAGACTGTGGCTTTTTTGATTTGGATCAGCTTGTGAAACCGGATTAAAATGAACCTTTGAACTAAGAAATACCAAGGGTCAGCCGTTCCGGCTGACCCTTGATGGAAAAGATAAGATGAGTGGTTTAAATGGAAACCCAATGCCTTTTTGTATCTGATCTGCACGGGAAAGAAAACCGCTACCGAAAACTGTTTACGGTCATTCGCGAGCGAAAGCCCGCCTGTGTCTTTCTGGGCGGTGATATTCTGCCCGGCGCGATGACGGCAACCGGCTCTCAATCTGATTTTCTGACGGATTATATCGCGGGAGAACTGCGGTCGCTGAAGTCGGAACTCGGAAGGCAATACCCTCGCATCTTCATGATTCTTGGCAATGATGACGGAGCGCGCGCGGAAGAGGAGGTACTCCTGATCGCCCAGGCGGGGTTATGGGAGTATGCGCACAATCGGAAACTGATCTTTGGCGAATACAGCGTCTTTGGCTACTCCTATGTCCCCCCCACTCCCTTTCTGCTGAAGGATTGGGAGCGGTATGATGTGTCCCGCTATGTCGATCCCGGATGTCTTTCCCCGGAAGAGGGATTTGTTTCGATCCCGGCAGACGACTATGAGCGGCGCTGGTCGACGATTCAGGTGGATCTTGAAAGACTGGCGGAAAACGAGGATCTATCGAAGGCTGTGTTCCTCTTCCATTCGCCTCCCTATAATACCAAACTGGATCGCGCCGCTCTTGACGGCAAAAGCGTTGATCATGCACCGCTTGATCCGCATGTCGGAAGCATCGCAATCCAGAGGTTTATCGAGTCACGTCAGCCGCTGCTGACACTGCATGGTCATATCCACGAATCCGCACGGCTGACCGGATCATGGCAGGACAAAATCGGAAATACTTTCTGTATGAATGCCTCGCATGACGGCAGCGAACTCTCCGTGATCTCTTTCTCGTTGGAAGCTGTAAGTAGTGCGCGGCGCGACCTGCTCTGAATCAATCCTATTCCGGTCCCATCGGAAGCTCGCGGGCGGAATCAGTAATGGCTCCGATTTTAATCGCAAAACTTGTTTGATTCGCAATATCATCGTCAGTCAGCAAATGCACGTCCAGCAGCCCGCTGCTGCGGTAGCCCGTCCGTAAATAATTCAACTCGTCCAAGCACAAACTCCATCCCTTCATCCATTGCAGAAGGGATTTTTTTTGTTCGTCATTGCCTCTGAAGCGCAGCAGCAGATCGATATCACTGGAAGGACCGGCCGTGCCGTTCTTCGTACTGCCGAATACCCACATGGCTTCAACTCCGAATTCATCGGGATTAATATTACGGGCGATTCGCTCAGCCATCGCCAGCCGCCATTGCCAGTGATCGGGAGACTGCTTTTCTTCTTCATGATGAAAAAGCGGTTTGTGCAGCTCAGGCTTCACTATGGGCTGACCGGACGGCTGTGAAAGCACTCCGACCGCTTGATCGAGATCGGCGTTCATGAATACTTTCAGGACTTTGCCGTGAGTATTGGCCGGCACATCGATAACACGAATCGCTTTTTCAAGATGCTTGTAATGCGGCAGCAGCTCGGTCAGAATATTATCCGAGTTGAGTAAGAAACTCTCATTGAACTTGATGCCGGGCTCATCGGGATAGAGCGGCAGATAGCGAATCGAAGCCTCGACGAGATCCTGAAAGAAATGCGTGCCGAAAGACAGATCCGGGAGATATTTTCCGGTGCGGCGGGCGATCTCAATCAGAACAGCGGTGTTGTTGATCTCGGAATAGGTAACATTCACACCGAGCTTAATATCTCCTCGGCTGCCCCAGCGTCCCGGTCCCATGAGAATGAATTGCCGTTTCGGCAGCAGCTTATTCAGTTCACCGACCGCCCGTCCTACGTCATGCAGGTCTTTCAGACTCTCCAATTCTCCATAAGCCTCGGGCTCGATGTAGACGACATGGGTAATTTCCGGCACAGAGCCATTCGATACGTAGCGGTCAGCGGTGAAGAGATAGGCTGAATCCGGCAGATCAACAGGTATCGGAGCAGGCCGGTCTCCGGGGAGTGCATTCTGCGGACGGCACTGAAGCAGATAAAAATCCTTGCCATCTGATGCAAACTCGATATCAACAGGTGTCTCCATCGCCGTTTGAAGCGTCTCGAGTACTGAGTAGATTCGTTCAACAAAGTTTGTTTCTTCGATCAAGGGACGGAAGGTGATGACAAAAGGATCTGCGTTGAAATCGACTCCCATCAGTGGAGGCTTCTGGAGATGATCGAGCCGAACCAATGAGATCATCTTTTCCACGGCAGGCAGATCATCGCCGCATTCCTTCAAAAAATCGACGACATCGAGTGTTTCAAAGCGGTTTTCTTCAAGATTGATGACATCTATTTTTTGAGGCGAATAGCGCATGATTTCATCGGCGGTGACGTTCACGTGCAATCCCGGCTGACCCGGCGCAAGCAGCACAGGGTAGTCATCGCTAAGCCGGTCCACGGCGCGCGTGCCTAATCCCGGAACGATTCTAAGCAAGCCATCCTCACGATTGATACGAGGCGACCATCTGAATTCGTTATTACTGAAGGCAACTCCGGCGTAGGAAGGCAGAAAGTACTTACCGACGCGCGATCCGACTACTTCCTGAATCATGATACTCATTTCTTCATAGAAATCCAGCAGTCCGCGCTCGGCGCGGTATTCAATCGGGTCTGGACCGAAAGTTGAGGAGTATACTTCGGCGATAGCATCCATTAACGCATTCATGCGCTGTGCCTTCGTGCCTTGGTTGGCAACGAAGAGACTCTTATACTTGCCGGAGAAAGCGGAACCGGAACGGTCTTCAAGCAGGCTTGATGAGCGCACTACAAGCGGCTTATCGCCAAAATCATCCAGCGCCATCGCGATTCCCTGCACCATTTCGGGCGGGAAGTTGGAGTTTTTGAAAAGCTGGATGATATGCGGGTATTCCTGACGTATCTGCGCAATGTCTTTATACTTCTGATCGGGAATTTCATCCAGATTGTTATAGTGCATAAAATTGAGTTGAGCATCCGAAGTAACGTACCATGTTTTCGGAGTCTTGATGCCCTTCAGCACAGGTTTCTCATCGCTGTGATCTTTCAGGATCGCGCTGGCGAGAAAGAGCCCCGCGCTCTTACCGCCGAGCCTGCCGCGGCTATTGCTGGGATAAATCAGCTTGCTTAAGAGTTTATGGAATTCGTAGAGATCGATATACTCTTTCGCGTGGCGGATGTAGTTCAGATCATCGGAGATCGTTCTGTGAAGTAAGGAGACGCGGATTCCTTTTCTGACGAAATCAGGGAGATCTATTTTTTCCGGCGACATATGAACGAACCTGCGCACCGCACTAATGATTTCCGCAAGGCTTGAAGCGGGATTTGAAATCGCCTTAATGAGAAAACTGGCTCTTTCCTCCTGCATCCAATCCTGAACGTGGCCAAGGATTTCACTGCTGCGCATGTGTTCGCTGGCCAGTTTCAGAATTTCGCGGCTAAGCAGAACTAAATCGACGTTGGGATCCTTTGATTGCGGCTGGTTTTCGCCTAAGACACCCGCTCTTATTTCACTGCTGAAATCCGATCCCAAACGTTTGATTAGAGTATTCGCTTCCGAAATGCCCGATCGGCAAAGCATATTGAGCAGCTTTCTGGCGATCTTGAAATAGAACTCCTGATCGGTTCGTTCCAGCAGATCGACTACGAATTCCCATTCAGCACGTTGTTGAATCTGTTTTTTGTCTTTGGCACGTTCGAGATCCTGCCGGATTCTGCTCAGACTCTGATGCTGAATATAGCTGCCTAAGCGGTCAGCAATGGTTTCCAGCAGATGGATTTCTTCAGGAAGGAACATTCCGAATTCAGTTTCCGGCATTTCCTTGATGTAGAAGATTTCGATCTTACCGAGCACGGAATCGAGCACGCGGATATCCGACGCAATCGTCCATTCGGTTTCGGAAAATTCAGGCGGATAGAACTGTCTTTTTTCATAGGTAATGCGGCAGCGGCAGACCTCCGGGTATTGCCAGCCGGCCGGAACCGCCTTGATGATTCCGAAAATGATATCCTCAATATCGCTTTCATAATCGCGCAGGATTTCCTCGATCTGATACAGGCAGTTGAGTTCTTTGGCGCGCTCATGGAGCGAGTGAAGCAGTTTATCCAGCTCTGTATGCGGTTTATCCATAACGAATCACTCCCTGGCGGGTTCTGCCGTCGACCGTGGTAGTCAGCGGAGCTGTGGATTTTACGAGCCGCGCGAATTCAGTTTCCTGAACAATAGGCTGCTGTTCCAGCCAATCCCAGTTAATGGGACGCAATGGATCGGAATGCGGCACTGAGAAATAAAGGACTCGAAAACTGGTGATATTGTGAAAGAAATGGGAGCCTTGACTGGGATCAACCGTCATCCCGGGCAAAGTGGCTTCCACGATAACTCTGGCGGTCGAAATCTGACCGACATGGACAGGAATGCCGCGCCATTCATCAGTTGTCCCCCAGCGGCCAAAGCCGATCAGAATGGAGTTTCTGCGCTCGCGCAGGACTCGCTCGTTCAGTTTCTCCAATTCCGACGCGATCTGCCAAGTGTGCTTCCATTCGAATTTGTCCGGCTTGACATAGATGATATGCTCGATCGTGTCAATAATGCCGTTGCCCAGGGCTGAATCGGAAGCCAACAGAACATTTGGGGAACCTTCAATATCTCCTTCGATTGCAATTTCGGTATCATCCACAACAATTGGTCTAATCTGCAGGAACCCGACTCTTGCCGGAATTCCTTCTTCTGGATCCAGTGCTACTGCGAATTCGATTTCGACGGGATTACCGGTAAAAGCTTCGCATTTTGAAAGCAGCCTCTTCATGAGTTCGTTTATCGGGATTTGCTCATATTGCAGGATCGGCGCAAAGTTCAGAATTCGAGGACCTTTCTCAGAAATGCCCGGAGTGATACGACCTGATTGATGATTATAGGTTGAAGCCGTATAGCGCAGGGTTCCATCCTGTTCAGCAATAGTCAGATCGGGATGAACGAGGTATTCGGCTTCGTTGATGGGATCATACTCAGGAGGCTTTCCCATATTAACCGCCCAGAAATTCAACTGCGTATGTTTCAGCATATCAGAAACAGTGTTGAAAGGCGGGCTGATATGTGGCATATTGGGACAGTAGCTCCAGGTCGCTTCGCCGTCAACAACTGTTTTGCCTAAGCCTAAGGCTAAATCGATGACGCCGTCTTTAGGACGCACCCAGTTCATTGCATAAAAGTTATGGCTGCGGGCGACGCCTGAGAGCTCGGGGTAGAAACGTTCGCCATAGCGATTTCCCACAACTTCCTGGAGGATGACCGCCATCTTTTCCTGTTGGATGGTCTCTTCCGTGTTTTTGACATAGGCTTTTGCTTCCCGGAAATAGGTAGATGCAAAAACAAACTTAATCGCGTCAATCAGACAATGAAACCGTTCGGTTGAACTGAACTGGTTGTTGGGAACCATCTTGGTTCCATAAACTCCCGCAAAAGGACGATACAGCGCGTCTTCGAGCCGGCTTGAAGAGCGCACGGCAATGGGCGTATGCATGGACTCGGCCAAAGCCATGATATCTCCGATATATTCATTCGGGAACGTCCCTTTATTAAAAGCATCGGCAATGCGTGTGTCGGTCGAGTCGGAGAAGGCGATCTCGTACAGCGCATTTCGTTCCATGAAGAGATCGAAAATCTCGGTTGTCAACACGATCATCCGCGGAATACAGACTGAGATCTCTTCGAAATCGCACTCATCCGCGACTGTCTTCAGGAAATCCTGAATTGACAGCAACCCGTGAGCTTTGCCGCCGATCTCGCCGCTTCCCATCCGGGTAATGGGAATGCATTCATCAATCTTCCTTCGGTCAAAGGGAAGCAGCTTCGCGAGGATGTCTGAATTCTCTTTCATAGGACAATAACGATAAGACGGAACCGGCCGCAAGGGACCGGTTCCGTCACGCTTCAATCGGGTAAATCACAATGAAGTAAAGCGAAGGGCTGATTATACCCAGCCGCGATCATGACAGGCTTGCGCGACACGGCTGACCGAGATAACATAGGCGGCATCGCGCATGTAGAGTTTGCGTTTGCGGGCAAGCTCACTGACTCCGAGATAGGCTGAAGTCATTTTAACATCCAGTTTGCCGAGGACTTCATCCTTCTCCCAGAAATAGTTCATATTGCATTGCACCTGCTCGAAGTAGCTGCAAGTAACGCCTCCCGCGTTTGCAAGCAGGTCGGGCAGTACAAAGATGCCGCGTTCAGCAATAACTTTATCGGCCTCAGGAGTGGTCGGGCCGTTGGCGCCTTCGGCGATCAGCTTGACTTTCTTGGAGATCCTGCCGACGTTTTCCGCCGTGATTTGGTTTTCCATAGCAGCGGGGATCAGGATATCGACTTCCTGCTCAATCCAGGCTTCTCCGTCCAGAATCTCGTAGCCAAGTCCGGTTGCCTTGTCTTTTTCAATACCCCCAAAGCGGTCGGTGATGCCAAGCAGTTCATCCAGATTGACACCTTCGCTCTTGCGAACGGTTCGCGCGATTTGATCCTTCTGATCCCAATAAGCCACTGCAACGACTTTGCCGCCAAGCTGGTTGTAGAGACGGATCGCATATTGCGCGACATTGCCGAACCCCTGTACGCTGGCAGTGGTATTGGCGGGCTTGATATTCATTTCGCGGAGGGCTTCGCGAACAGTGAAGATCACTCCGAATCCCGTAGCTTCGGTACGCCCAAGTGATCCGCCCATGCCGACAGGCTTGCCGGTAATCATCCCGGGATACTTTTTGCGAGTAATGGTTTCGTACTCATCAAGCATCCACAACATATGCTGAGCATTGGTCATCACGTCGGGAGCTGGGACATCCTGCAGCGGACCGACTTCGCCGGCAATCTGACGAATCCAGCCGCGACAGATCTGCTCTTGTTCGCGCATACTGAGATTGTGCGGATCGCAGATGACTCCGCCCTTACTGCCGCCGAGCGGAATATCCACGACTCCGCATTTCCAGGTCATCCACATCGATAAGGCGCGGACGGTGTCGAGTGTTTCCATCGGGTGAAAACGAATTCCTCCCTTGCCGGGTCCCCGAGCATCATTGTGCTGCACACGGAAACCACGAAAAACATGGAAAGAGCCATTATCCATACGGACAGGGATGCTGATTGTGTACTCCCGCAACGGAAAACGAAGCAAGTCACGAGTAGCTTGATCGAGACTCAATTGATCGGCAGTATGGTCGAATTGTGTCTGAGCCATCTCGAACGCATTGAAAGCTTTGGTTGCCATTAAACAAACCTCCAGAACCAGTGAACTTGTTAAATCGGATAGGCAAAGTCCGATTCAGCGCCTTTGACAAAGGTAAAATACTCCGAGAGTATAAAGATAAGAAATTTTAATGAGACTCTCGACACCTCAGCGCGCCCGTAATGTACTAAACAGAAAGCATCAAGTCCACTCCTAAAGAATTTGGCTTAGTTCGTTACTCTCATGCTATACAATCGGATACAAAAGCAATAAATAAAACAAATAGTGATTGAGAGGAATTTCACGAAGTATTCTCTAAGTCAGATAATTAAATACGTCTCGAAAGACACGTCGGTTTGATATGTAGTCTTATACAGTGTGACTTTTAAGAAGCCTCATGCAGTACTCGTCCGCTAAGTTCTGTTAATGCTATTCATGATACCTCAGGGCAAGACGAAACGCGGAGATTCGTCAATTCGATTTATCTTTCCCTTATGTTGTTGTTAATATGCGTTTTAAGGAGAATAGGTACTTCAAACTAAAGGCTCTTCGACATCTAAGCCTTCGAGTTTAGGTTGCTTTAGATTTGTTAATTACCAGAGTGGAAATTCGAAAACTCATAAAAGATAGTTGAATCACTCAGAAAGCTGTTGTACATTAAATAATAGGCAAATCTACAGTTCTGGAATGAGGAACGGCGGATTTGACAACCAGCAGCACTCCCAACAGCCATCTTCCCTCCTTCTGAGCTGACTTCACCTCCCTCCCGGTGAAGAATCGGACCAGCCTATCTCGTTTTCGCAGTTCAACCAATATTTTCTATCTCATTTTTTGTCTCGGAAGCAGTCTGATGATAAGTGGTCATCCGAGGTTTTAGGATATTACAGATATTACGAAGCCGTGAGCTATCCTATGTCAACAAAAACAACAAAATCGAGTCCTTTGGCGATCTGGGCGATTGACACAGAAGGTACGATTACTCTCGCCTCGGGCGAAGGATTTCAGAGCCTTGGCCAAGATTCGGAAGAGATGCTAGGTAAATCGATTTTCGAAGTGTTTCCCGACGCGGACAGTCTGATTCGAGAGTGTCTTAGCGGCTCGGAATTCACGACGGAGACGGATGTCTCCGGCTGCATTTGGGAAACCAGTTACATGCCGATGAAAAACAAGAGTGGTCGTGTAGTCGGAGCAGTCGGTTCATCCATCGACGTTACGAAAAGTCAGCGCACGGAAGCGGCGCTTATCGAAAGTCAGGACAAACTGCTGCAAGCACAGTATATCGCTGGGATGGGAGATTTTACTTGGGATCTCGAAACCAATAAGGTTGTATGGTCTGAGGGAATGTACCGCTTACTGGGATACGATTTGAATGAGGAAATCGATTATGAACGAATAAATCGGGATGTCCACCATCCGGATGACTTACCGCGAATCACGGAATGGCTGCAAACCTGTATCGCTTCCGGCAAAGAAAACCATGAACAGAATGAATACCGGCTGCGCCGTAAAGACGGGGAAGCATTCTGGGCACAGGTAAGTCTGCAAATCAAATATCATAACGGCAAGCCAACGAAGCTCTTCGGCACCTGTCTGGATATTAATGCGCTCAAAAAGGCGGAAGCATTAGTCCGCGAAAGCGAAGAGCACTACCGCAATTTCGTTGACAATGCGTTGGTCGGATTGTTTCGCTCCAGGCTTTCCGATGGACTGTTGACCGAAGCAAATCCCCGCGCCGCTACGATACTGGGTTATTTACCGGAGGAAATGATCGGCAAGATAAGCACACCGGATCTCTATGTTAACGCGGAGCATCGGAAAGCGCTGCTTGCGAAGCTCACTCAAGAGGGCGAGGTTCGCGGATTCGAAACGGAGCTTAAACGAAGTGATGGATCGATAGTTTCTGTTGCTATCTCCGTCAGGGCGAATTTGGAATCTGATTTTCTGGAAGGTGCGATCATTGATATTACCGAACGCAAGCGGGCAGAAGCAGAACTTAAGCGATATGAGACGATTGTTTCCAACTCGTCCGACTTATTGGCGTTGCTGGACAGAGATTATATCTATCAAGCAGTAAACGATCAGTATTGCAATGCCTTCGGAATTGAGAAAGACAGGATTCTTGGTCATGCCGTTAGCGAGTTTTTCGGGCGTGATTTCTTCTCTGAGACGATTAAGCCGAATGCCGAAAAAGCCCTGTCCGGCCATGAAGCCCATTATGAAGCATGGTTCGACTTTCCCGGATGGGGAAGACGTTGTATGGAGGTCAATTATTACCCTTACTTCGGAGAGCATGAAGAGGTTCTCGGTTTTGTCGTAAACCGGAGAGATGTTACCGAACGGAAGCAGGCAGAAAAGGACTTGTATGCAATAGCCGAAAACCTTCGCATTACTCTCTACTCCATTGGCGACGCCATCATTGTCACGGACTCCGACAGCAAGATTACCAACATGAATCCGGTTGCTGAAGCCCTCACTGGCTGGAGATTAGCAGATGCCCGAGGCAAACGGCTGGCAGAAATCTACAACATCGTTGACGCTCGAACCCTCGAAAAGAACGAAAATCCTGTGGACAAGGTCCTTAAACACGGCAGCATAGTCAGACTGGCAAATCATACGGCTCTAATTGCAAAAGACGGAAGCTTCTACAAGATTGCCGACTCGGCTGCACCGATCAAGGATACAAATGGGCAAATCACCGGTACAGTGCTGGTCTTCCGGGATGTGACCAAAGAATATGAGAAGCAGCAGGAAATCCTGCGCAACGCCAATTTCAATCGGGCGCTTCTGTACGCCATTCCGACACCGGTCTTCTACAAAGATGCGGAAGGGCGATATCTTGGGTGTAACCGGGCTTTTAGCGAGATCATGGGAGTGACATCGGAAGAGATCAACGGAAAGACCGTTCACGAGCTCTGGCCCAGTGAACACGCCGAGACTTACCATCAGGCTGATCTGGCACTGATGAAGAATCCGGAGCATCAAGTCTATGAGTTCAAAGTTAAGGACTGCAACGGCGTTATCAGACCTGTCATCTTTGCCAAAGACGTATTCCGCGACGCCCAAGACGAGATAGCCGGCATTGTCGGCGCTTTCCTTGATGTTTCGGAACTGAAGAAAACTGAAGCGGCGCTTTCCGACCAGACAATGCGCCTCAACTACATCCTGCGCGGTACCAACGTAGGCACATGGGAGTGGAATATCCAGAACGGTCAAACGATTTTAGATGACCGTTGGGCAGACATCATCGGCTATACACTCGATGAGATTTCTCCGGTCTCCGTCGATACATGGAGAGGGTTCTATCATCCCGACGACCTGAAGGAATCGGAGCACGTGCTTCAGGAGTGCTTCGATGGCAGATCGGAGTTTTACGAGTTCGAATACCGAATGAAGCACAAGAACGGATCGTGGATCTGGGTATTGGACCGCGGCAAAGTGACCACCTGGACCAAAGATGGCAAGCCTGAGTGGATGTATGGAACGCACCAGGACATCACAGAGCGAAAACAGACAGAGGAAGCACTGCGCGAGAACGAACGCAGGCTGCGCGAAGCACAACAATTAGCGCACTTAGGACATTGGTATTGGGATGTTAAGACCGGCGACGTGGATTGGTCTGACGAGGTGTACAAGATATTCAGGTTGAATCCGAAGGAGTTCAAGCCACAGATTGACTCAATCATGGCTTTGTCTCCGTGGCCTGAGGATAACCGACGTGACGAGGAAATTATCCAAAAGGCAATTGAGAGCCATGAAGCAGGTTCTTACGAACAAAGATTCCTTCGGCCTGATGGCAGCTTCGGCTACTATTACTCGACTTTTCAAGGTATTTATGATGAAAATGGCGAGCTCTCCGCAATGCGAGGAACGGTGCAGGATATCACCGAGCGCAAGTATGCTGAAAACGCGCTGCGCGAAAGCGAGGAGAAATACCGGCTCTTAGTCGAGAATCAGACTGACTTAATCGTAAAAATCGATGCTGAGGGGAGATTTGTATTTGTCAGCCCCTCTTATTGCAGAGCTTTCGGCAAGCAGGAGACTGATCTGCTGGGCAAGCATTTTCTGCCTTTGGTTCATCATGACGACCGCGAAGCGACAGCAAAAGCAATGGAGAAGCTCAGCGTTTCACCTTATACCGCGTATGTGGAGCAGCGAGCCAAGACGACGGCTGGCTGGCGCTGGTTAGCCTGGGTCAATACGGCAGTACTTGATGACAAGGGTGATGTTATAGAAATCATCGGGGTTGGCAGAGATATCACCGATCGGAAGCAGGCAGAGAAGGCGCTTGAAATCAGCGAGGAGAAGTTCCGTAACATCGTACAGTCATCGCCGATGGGAATGCATATGTATGAACTGGATGCGGAGAACAATCTCATATTCATCGGCGCGAATCCGGCAGCGGACAAAATTCTCGGTCTGGATAACTCTCGATTTGTGGGTCAGAGTATGCTGGAGGCTTTTCCATTTCATAATCATACGGATGTACCAAAGCACTACAAACTTGCTGCGGAAAAAGGAATCCCTTGGTCGACTGAGCAGATTGTCTATACGGATGAGAAAATCTCCGGGGCATTTGAGGTCTATGCATTTCAGACGAAGCCGGGTTCGATGACAGCGATGTTTCTGGATGTAACCGAACGCAAACGCGCTGAAGCTGCACTGAAAGACAGCGAAGAAAAACTTCGCAATATTTTCGAGAACAGCACAAACATGTTCTACTCCCATACTACGGAGCATATACTGACATACCTGAGTCCGCAAGTCGAGAGAATGCTTGGCTATACTCCTCAGGAGGCTAAACGGAGGTGGATGGAGCTCGCGACGGACAATCCGATTAATGAAGAGGGCTACAATAAGACCGTAAAAGCTATCGAAACCGGCGAGCCGCAGCCTCCTTATGAACTTGAACTGCGTCATAAATCAGGGCGCAAAGTAATGGTAGAGGTCCGGGAAGCCCCCGTCGTGGAGAACGGCAAGACCGTGGCAATCGTCGGCGCATTGGCCGATATAACTGAACGGAAGCGCGCCGAGGAGCGGCTGCAAAAGAGTGAACAGAAGCATAGGCTGTTTCTCGAAAACTTTGCCGGCATCGCCTATCAGACGGACTTCAAGACGTTTCGTCCATCGTTTTTCTATGGAACAGTCGAAGAAATTACAGGGCACACCGCGGATGCCTTTATCACCGGACAAATACTTTGGGATCAACTGATTCACCCGGATGATATCGATGAAGTCAAACGAATCGCGGGCAATCTGCTGGAAATACCGGATTACGTAGCTGATACGGAATACCGAATCCAATCTCGCAGCAAACAAATTAAGTGGGTGCGTGATATTGCCCGTTTGGTAGAAACGGGAGACGAGAAATCGCGTATTATCCAAGGCGCGATCTATGATGTAACAGAACGGAAGCAAGCAGAGGAGGCACTGCGGCGGAGTGAACAAAGACATCGAACCACGCTTGATTCGATCGGAGATGCAGTTATCGCCACGGATGCCAAAGGCGATGTGACCCATATGAATCCCGTCGCCGAATCTTTAACCGGCTGGACATTGGAAGAAGCCTTAGGCAAACCGCTTCGCCATGTATTTATTGTAATCAATGCCCTAACCCGAAAGCCTGTCGAAGATCCTGTATCCAAGATTCTCAAATCCCGGAAGGTTGTAGGCTTAGCCAATCACACACTATTAGTCGATAAAAACGGGAACGAATATCAGATTGCGGATTCCGGCGCACCAATTACCGATGATGAAGGGCAGATTCATGGAGTCGTAATGGTTTTCCGCGATGTCACGAAGGAATATGAAATTCGTGACCGGATCGCGGAAAACGAACAGCGTTTGAGCAGCATTTTCCGGGTCGCCCCCACCGGAATCGGCGTCGTTAAAGATCGTGTATTCACGGATGTAAATGATCTCGTTTGTAAAATCGTGGGGCGTTCGCACGACGAGCTGATCGGTAAGAGCGCGCGTATTGTGTATGCAACTCAGGAAGAGTTCGAACGTGTCGGACGTGAGAAATACGAACAAATCAATAGATTCGGAACCGGTACGGTCAAAACACAATGGCAGCACAGGGACGGCTCGATTCGGGATATCCTGCTCTCTTCGACTCCGATTGACACCGCCGATACATCGAAGGGTGTCACCTTTACGGCTTTGGATATAACGGATCAGATTCACTCAGAGCGCGCGCTTAGAGAAAGTGAAGAGCGTTTCCGTACGTTGGTTGAAAGCTCGCTGGACGGTGTCATGCTCCTTAAGGATGGCGTTTTTGTAGATTGCAATCTTAAAGCGCAGGAAATGTTCAAGCTTTCGAAATCCGAGATCATCGGCAAACATCCCGCGGTGCTGTCACCTCCGAAACAACCGAATGACAAAGACTCTATCTTATTTGCGGATGAGATTATCGCGGAAGCATTGTCAAAAGGATCGAACAGCTTTGAATGGCTGCATCAGAGATCTGACGGCGAACTATTTCTTAGTGAGATCCGTTTAAAACTCGTAAATCTGATGGATAGGTCATACTTAATGGTGATTATCCGGGATATCAGCTCGAGAAAGAAAATCGAACAGGAGCGGGAAGACCTGAATCGTCAGCTTCGTAGCAGCAATAAACGGCTGGCAATGATGTCCCGCAAGATCATGGAGAATCAGGAACAGGATCGCCGCCGGATCGCTCGCGAGCTTCACGATGAAATCGGCCAGCTATTGACAGCGATGAAGATCAATCTTCAGTTCCTTATCAAGGAAACGGACGGTGAGATTAGAAAAGACTCGGTCAGTGAGAGATTAAAAGAACTGCTGGAACTGATTGACAACACGATTAAACAGATCCGCGCGATTTCGCTTGATTTACGTCCTTCCATGCTGGATGATCTTGGTTTGGTCCCGGCAATTCGATGGTATATGGATCAACAAGCGCAGCGGAGTGGTCTGCAGGTTTCAGTTGAAGAAATCGACCTGCCGGACAAAATTGATCCTCCGGTCGAAAACGCCTGCTATCGAGTGATGCAGGAAGCGGTTAATAATGTACTGAAGCATGCGGAGGCATCGCAAATTTATGTGCTGATCCAGGCAATATCGAATGATCTGCATCTGGTAGTTCGGGATAACGGCAAAGGCTTCTTAGTTGACGAAGCACGAGCAGAAGCGACGCGAGGCAGGAGCTTTGGTGTCCTTGGCATGCAGGAGCGGCTTGAATTGCTTGGCGGCAGTTTTTCGATTCACTCGGAAGCCGGGAAGGGATCGGAAGTTAAGGCCGTTTTTCCACTGACCATATCGGATAAGGATAATGAAGAAAAAGCGGAGTTATGGGTATGAATAAGATAACCGTAATACTTGCGGACGATCACAGTCTTGTCAGAGCGGGGATCCGATCACTGCTGCAAACCATCCCCGATATAGTGGTTGCGGGAGAAGCCAGCGACGGTTATGAAGCCATCGAACTGGTGAAGGAGCATTCGCCGGATGCGGCTTTTCTGGATATTGCCATGAAAAACCTCAACGGACTGGAAGCGGCGGCAAGGATTATTCAGAGTCACCCCGACACGAAGGTGATTATCTTATCGATGCATTCGAGCGAGGAGTACGTACTACGGGCGCTGAAAATCGGGGTACATGGGTATCTGCTAAAAGATGCGGTTCCAACGGAATTAGCTGTTGCTTTACGCGCTGTGCTGCAAGGCGAGACATATTTAAGCCCCGGAATATCGAAGCTTGTCGTTGGGGACTATTTGAAAAGACTGAGCGGTGAAGTTCCGGAGCAGGATAAGCCGGATACATCCAAACTTGAGAGCTTGACATCACGACAACGCGAGATCCTTCAGCTAATCGCGGAAGGTGCAACAACCAAAGTGATCGCGCAAAAACTGAACTTAAGCACAAAAACCGTGGAATCGCACCGAACCGAACTGATGAACAGGTTGGATATTCATGATATAGCGGGCCTTGTGCGATATGCAATTCGGAGTGGCTTAGTTTCCCCGGAATCATAGTAATAACTTGATATATAAGCAATTAAGATTTTTAATTCGATGCCTCTCTCGCTGCGAGTTTGATTTTCGCAGCGTTTTTTTTAGTACTTTTTCACGAAGTACCCTAAATTAGGAATCAAGCAAGTCCGATGCGAATAAGTGAATAAGCGACGGGTCAAGAATAGATGACGGATAAGCAAGAAACTTGACAGCTCTCAGGGATTTTCCCGGCTCTTTCAGGTAAATGTCCCGATTGTTTTCCGGCCTCAATAGCCCGATATTGTAGCCAGCAACACGAGATATATAATAAAAATGGTTCGAATCTATATAGTTGACGACAACGAACAATTCGCGAAGTATATGTCTCGATACCTTCTCAGCCAGGAAAACCTGTCTGTAGCTGGTTTCTCGACATCGGGACAGGCGGCAATCGAAGCACTTGGCGAGATAGACTGCGATGTAGTACTGATGGATATCGCCATGCCTAATATGAACGGGCTGGATACCACGAAGAAACTGCGCGAAAATGGCTTCGATAAGGGGATCATAGTTGTATCGATGCATGATGATCGGTACTATAATCAGACCGTTCAGGAAGCGGGAGCGGACGCTTATATTAATAAATCCGACTTCTGTGATAAAGTAATACCAACGATCGAACGGGTTCTCGATAGTAAGAGGCAGATAAGCAACGAAGCGCGTTGATGTTCCTGATGATGCTTCGCAGCAAACGACCACTGCACCAGACCCTCTGAAGTCGACCATGTAGGATGCGCTGCCGGGCAGCAGATTGTTACCCGTGGATAGCTGTCCGGCGCCATCCTCATTAAACAAGTAGTTTGTCTTCTCTCTGTTCAAGTGTGAAGCTGCGCCGGATAGCGGTGGCATCCTCGGAAGCTGTCCGGCGCTGTCTTCCCTTAAGAACAGTGGAAGTGAAAAATACAGACGAGGGAGTTCCGGAGGTTTATTGGACGGTAGTGGAATTTGCGGTTAACCGTCCGGTATCCTCCAATATTTTTACGGCTTCGCCACTTCTCAGGAAGCGCGCCGGACAGTTGTTGAATTTTCGGAGTTCTGTCCGGCGCCTTCCTTATTTATAAGCGCCTGATTGAAAGGAATCAGTAACTAAACAAGCACTCAGTAAACGACGGATTTGATTTTCGTAACTGGGGAATAATTGAAAAGTAAGGATTTGAAAAATGGCACGGGTACTGATTGTCGACGACGACAAAAACATCGGGGATGTCCTGCTGGAAACTCTCACTTTTGAAGGATACGAACCGATATATGTAGAGGATGGATCGGCAGCGATGAACATCCTCCGCGAACAGCATATCGATGTCACCTTGATGGACATCATTATGCCGAAGCAGGAAGGGCTTCAGACAATTCGTCAGATTCGCAAGGAATTTCCTGAAGTTCCGATAATCGCAATGTCGGGCGGCGGTCGCGTCGGTCCGACAAACTATCTGACCGTTGCGAAACTGCTTGGGGCAAGATACGCTTTTACCAAACCGATTAACAACGAGGAACTTCTTCACGCGATCAACGTCTTAATCAAGGAGTGCCAGGAAACACACAGCTAAAACGATCTCGCAGCCGAAACGGATTCCTCTGATTCTGGATCGCAAACCCGCATCTCTCGCCGCACCTCTCATCTCCAGAATTCCCATGACAACTCATTGTATTTATGAATAAATTTCCGGATTTCTGGCAGTGCATGTTGAACATTTGAGTACGAAAGAATGCAAGCACTATCAGGGCTATCTACAGGAGATCTTCGACTTTGTCCACCGCTGCAAAATGCGGGAGTTCCCGTCATTCGCTTGAATCTTCAGCGCAACGGTGGAAGATCGGAGGAAGAGGTGAATAGGAACAGAACACTAATAGAATCGATGCTGGATTCAGCATGTGAAGCGCTTGTAGCAGTAAATTCAAAGGGGAGAATCATCGAATGGAATCGACAAGCCGCCGAAAGATTCGGGTGGACGCGAAACGATACGATCGGCAAATCAATCATCGATTTATTAGTTCCCATTCATGATCGACAGATCGTAAAAGCTTTAGTAATAGAACAGCCGGTTGAGGGGATCGAGGACTATCTGAATATCAGGCATGAAATCGAAGTTGTTGATAAAGACGGACATTTGTTGCCGGTTGAGATCCTCGTTTCGAAGTGCATCATTGAGGGTGAGACGGTCTATACGGCGGCAATCCACGATATCAATGATCGTCATCGAATCGAAGGTCAGCTTCGCGAAGTCAAGGACCGCTACCGGATAGCCGTACAGGGAGCTGGAGTCGGGATTTGGGATTGGGAGCGCAAAACCAACAAGTTATATATTTCGGGGAAGTTCAAGCAGCTCCTGGGTTATGATTCTTCGCTTACTCTAAAAGGGTGGCGGGATATGCAGGATCTGATTCACCCGGAAGACCGCAAGAAAGTAGTGAACAGACTTCGAGCACACTACCATTTGCAATCGACGTTCGATGTTGACTGCCGAATAAGAACGAATCTTGAGGGATATTGCTGGTTTCATATATCTGGTCAGGCAATCATCGACAATCGGGGTCGGGTGTTGCGGATTGCCGGATCGCTGGGGGATGTGAATGCAAATTACGTGGCGGAGAAGGCTCTGCGGGACAGCGAGACGAAATTTCGCGAGGCCTTCGCGAATGCTCCGATCGGGATATGTTTGATTCAACCGGACGGCAAGTTCCTCTCCGTGAACCGGAGACTTTGCGAAATGCTGAAGTACACCGAAGAGGAATTAAGCCGCCGAACCTTCACCCAAGTCACTCACCCTGAAGATATTCATCTTAGTTCACGGATTGCGGAGCAGTTGCTCTCCGGCGAAGCCGAACAAATTGCCTTCGAGAAGCGATATATCCGGCGAGACGGTGAAGTCGTCTGGACTCAGGTCATCTCTTCTGTTCATTACGATGACGACGGGAAGCCGCTGTACTACATCAGTCAGATCATTGATATTACGGACAAGAAAGAAGCTGAACTTCAGAAAGAGCAGCTGGAATCTCAGCTCCGCCAGGCGCAGAAGCTGGAAACCATCGGCACGCTGGCGGGGGGAATTGCGCATGATTTCAATAATATTCTGACTCCGGTTCTGGGATTTGCGGAAATTGCTTCATTGAATCTGCCGAAAGATTCGCCGGCGCAGGCAAATATCGCGCATGTGATTAAGGCAGCCAACCGCGCGAAGAACCTGGTGAAGCAGATTCTTGCCTTCGGCAGACGTACCGAGCAATGCTATTCGGTGCAGAGTATCATCAAGATTATCGAGGAAACAGTTAATCTTCTGCGCGCAACCCTGCCGAGTACCATCAGTATCAGATTAAGTTCGGCGGTTTCCAACGACAAAGTGCTGTGCGATTCCGTGCAGATCCATCAGGTCATCATGAATCTGTGCACGAATGCATATCATGCGATGAAGAATAATGAGAGCGGGACAATTGAGATCGGGCTGCGAAATTGCGTTATCGAAGAGAATATCGCTAAATACCATCCGCGCCTGAAAGCCGGCGAGCATCTCTTGATGACCATCAGTGATACCGGACATGGAATGAAGTGGGAGATTGCTCAAAGAATTTTCGAGCCGTTCTTCACGACGAAGCCGATCGGGGAAGGGACGGGACTGGGATTGTCTGTGGCGCATGGTATTATTGCACAGCACCACGGCGAAATCACGGTTTACAGCCAGCCCGGCAATGGCACGACCTTTCATATCTATCTGCCGGTTTCTGAGCAGGCAACTGTCCACAACAACGGAAAAACTCCCCAACCTCTGCTTGGCAGCAATGAGCATATCTTGTTTATTGATGACGAAGAGGATATCGCTCTGACAGGGAAAGCAATGTTGGAGCGGCTGGGCTATCGCGTGACGGCCATATCGAGCAGTCCCGAAGCGTTGGATATTTTTACCTCGCATTCGCAGGAATTCGATCTTGTTATCACAGACCAAACCATGCCGCGCATGACCGGAGACCGCGTCGCAAAGCATCTGCTTGAAATCCGACCGGATCTCCCGATCATTCTCACGACTGGATTAAGCGAGTCGATCACTTTAGAGATGAGAAACTCAATTGGATTGAAAGGTTTCCTGATGAAGCCGTTCTCAATCAATGAGCTTGGATACACGATAAGAAAAGCGATTGAAACGGCTAAGCCAACTGCGGAGACTCAGGATGAAGTCAATTCTGATTGTGGATGATGAACCGGAAGTCAGAACATATTTGAAGGAGATCCTCAAGGATCAAGGGTACAGAATTATTTTAGCGGCAAACGGTAGTGAAGCGGTCTGCATCCAGAATACACACTGCTGCGACTTGATTATCATCGATATCTTTATGCCGGTTGCGGAGGGCTTAAGCACCATAGTCAAAATCCGGCAGAATTCCCCCGACACAAGGATTATCGCGATTTCAGGCGGGGGAATACTCGGAATCGGTCACTATCTGGATCATGCTCTGATCTATGGAGCGGACGTCGCGATGGAAAAACCGATTCGCGGCAGTGAATTAGTCTCACAAGTACAGCAACTCATGGAACAGGATTTCAGTTTAGCCTCAAGCTTTTTTGTTTAACGTTCTGCGTTTCAATCTTCTCCTCAAATCGTTATTCATACTCGGAAAGCAGCTAAGCTGAAGAAATCCCGGCACAATGGTGTCGGGATTCTTTTTGCCATAATTGGTCCTTCAGTTGTCTCAAAGATTGAAATGAAGCTTTACAGCCTTCTGCAACTTATGTATATAATATATAAAGTCTTAATGCGTTTTCTCGGGCCTATTTCTTTTCAGCTTACATCTTGATTACCTCGTTGAAAGCCCCTATTATTAAATCTATGTAAGCAGATCGGCCAATGAGGGAGTAGTCATATTAGGACGAATCCCATCATCACAAGGAGCCTGAAATGCTTAGATTTCTGTTCAACTTCATTATTACCGCATCACTGGCATGCTTTCTGAACGCCTCCAGCCTGTTTGCCGACAACACAACAGACAGTTCGGAACCGCAAAAACTTGAATTGGATTCCTACCCCAGCCCGGTTGGTGGATTCGGGGACCTGATGAAGCAGATTGAATATTCTGAATCGGGCAGGAAGTCCGGTACAACTGGCAAAGTCTTACTTGCGGTCTCCTTTGATGACAAAGGAACCGTTGTCGAAGTGGAGGTCGTGGAAAGTCTGGGAAAGGATTTTGATACCGCGGCTGTGAATGCCGTGAAAAGCGTCCAGTGGAAGCCTGCGATATCGAACAATAAATCCGTTGCATGCCGGATCCACCTGCCGATCGAGTTCAAGCTGCAAAACAAGAAATAACAAAACGAACACCGAGAGTTTTCCTGTCGAGTGAAAAATGGAGAAAACCGTCCGTGAGATACTTGATGGGAATAAGGACAGATTCCGGGAGATTGTCCGCAGGTACAGTCCCGAGTTTCTGCGCATCGCGTACTCTTTTGCGGGCAACTGGGAAGACGCCAAGGATATAACACAGACAACCTTTATTCGGACTTACCGCTTCCTCTACCGGTTTCGACAGGAGCAGGCATTCGAACCGTGGATCTTCCGCATTCATCTGAACAACTGTAAGAGCGCCGCACACCGCTTGAAGCTGACTCGATCTCGCCATGTGCCGTTAAATCCGGAGAACCTTGTCTCTGGAGATGCTGCAGATACCGATCCGGCAAGCAAGTTTTTGCTGGATCAGATTCTTCATCTCAGTATAAAACAAAAGGCGGCATTTATGCTGGTTGAAATCGAAGGTCTCCCGCAGAAAGAGGCGGCGCTTCGACTCGGTTGCCGCGAATCCACGCTGCGGGTTCATCTGGCTCGAGCCAAGGAGAACCTGCGGAAAAGGCTGAGAGCGATTGGAGTAAAAAATGAATCCTGATAACAGCCGGCTGAAACTGCATATGACTCCGCCGCCGGAAATGCAAAGCGAAATCGAACGCGGCGTCATGAATTCGATAGAGGCCCTGCCTGCTCCGGCTGCCTTTCGCTCGCAGCATCGTCAGCGGGTAATTATCGGTATTACCGCGGTTGCGGTGAGTGCCTTAATCTTGTTATCTACCCAAATTCCGAAGAATCAACTCGCGATCAATCGGGACTTTTCCGAAAGCCGTATTTTCCTGTCGGATCACACCTCGATTTGGCTGACTCCGGTACAGGCGGTTAATGGTGATTAGCATGTCAACTATGAAATCCATATACAGAACGGTCTTTTTCTCGGTCTTAATCGGTTCGTTGCTTGTTTTCAGTGGTTGCGGATCAAAATCGCCCTCGCTTGTTGTCTCACGCGTGACTCATTTCCTTGTGCAGGGGAACGGGGAAAGCCTGAATTTTCCGCTTTTTGCCGAAACGATCGGCATCGAAACGATCGAACGCGATCTTGCCATTGCCGAGTACTACCACAAAAAGCTCTCCGAGCTCTACAGCTTCAAGTCGTTTAACCTGATCAATTCCGCGGTCAGTGAGTATCTTCTGAGCAGCGCTGCTGAGTTCAACTCCCTCCACCCTATCTACCAGTATGAAGACTCGCTCACCTCAATCGAACTTTCATTGGTCCGGTTTGAAGCTCCGCAGGCCGACTATTCATTCCGCATCACCGATAGGCTCAACCACCAAACCCGGCACCATCAGGTAAGTGTTCAAAACAATCAATCGGCATCGGTCGGATTGCTGTTCGACGAAGCACACAACCGGGGGCATCTGATTGTAATTCAACTCTATTCGTTGGCGATTACTCCAGACGTCACTCCTGCGGAGTTCGCGGAATTTCTGAAACACAAGAACTCTGTGCATGATTCCGCGCTGGAGGGAGAATATGTCAGAGGCGATCAGAAATGGATGGATGAATTGTTCAAAGGGAAATCCATTCCGCTTCCAATGCCTCCGCCTGTTCCGTCTCTTCCAAACAAGAGTGGCTTGATTGATTACGATACTCCCCCCTCCCCCGTTTCGGGCTATCTCGCGCTGCAAAAAGCTGTTCAATATCCGTCGACCGCCAAAGCGGAAGGCAGAACGGGCCGGGTGCTGCTGAAAGTGTTTATCGACGAACATGGCGATGTGACGGAACATGAAATCCTGAAGAGTGCTTTTGCCGATCTTGATAGCGCCGCTATTGCCGCCACCAAGTCGATAAAATTTAATCCGGCAATGAAAAACGACAAACCGATCGGTGTCTGGGTAACCATCCCGCTCGATTTTAAGTTGAAATAGATCGGAACGGACAAGGCATAATACCTCGGGAATCAGCCTCCGATTCCCGTTGTTTCAAGAAACAAATCACTCGATACAAACATTCGAATACGAAAATGTGCGAATCCTCCGATCCGGTTCCGTTGCCGATTGACGGGATCCTTGACCTTCATACCTTTCAGCCCAAGGATCTGAAGGATCTTGTCCCGGACTATATTACCGAGTGTCGGACGCGAGGAATTCTGCAAGTCCGGATTGTTCACGGCAAAGGGATCGGCGCCCTGCGCCGAACGGTTCATTCGATTCTTGACAAGTTACCGGAAGTAGAGACTTATTATACTCCCAGTGACTCCAGCAGTTGGGGAGCGACAATCGTCGAGCTTCGTCCATTAGATTAGAGCGATTCGTGTCTTCCTTGACTGCTAACACATTTTATATTAGATACTTAGCAGACTTGAAACCTCTTGCCCTATGCGTATATCTAACCAAGTAAGAATCGGAAGAAACCCACCTCAAGGAGCAAGCCATGATCTTGCGCACAATAAAAAGACTATTTGCTAATCATTTCATTTGGTCGGTTATCGCCGGAGCGGTAATCGTACTGATCGTTTCAACAGCTCATGCCGCCACCCACAAGGCCGATATGAAGTTCACGGAATCCGGTACCGACTTGGATCGCATCTATGTCGCGAACATTAATGGCGATATAGATGTAACCGGCACCGGCGGCACGACCGTCGAGATTACAGCCCATATCGAAATCGAAGGAGATTCCAAAGCCGTTGAAAAGTATGCGAAGGATTTCCAGCCGAAGATCAGCCGCAGCGACGGACGGCTGATTATTGAAACCGATATGCCCGAAGACGACGAACTGAATGACGATATCGATCATTCCTCGATCTCCTATGTCATCACGCTTCCGAAGAGTTTCGGCGTTAACACCGAGACGGTAAATGGCGACGTTGCGATCAAGAATGCTTATGGACAGCTTATCGTTGAGGTCGTCAACGGCGATATTGAGATAACGTGCGGCGAGGGCGACAACGAGGGCGTCGAGATTGAGTCGGTCAATGGCGATGTGGACATCAATCTTCGCAAGCTGACGAAGGATTGCGATTACGAATCCGTGAACGGCGACTTTGAACTGCGAATTACCAAGGCCGTGGAAGGAAATGTTGACATTGAAACCGTCAATGGCGATATCGAAATCTATCTCCCCGAATCAGCAAGTGTTGCGATTGACGCGGTAACCGCGATGGGCGGCGATATCGAAACCGATTGGGGGAAAGGCGAGGGAATTACCTTCCTGCCCGGCGAAAAATTTGAGTATAAAGTCAATGACGGCAAATATGAGGTTGACATCGAGACCGTAAACGGTTCAGTTGAGATTCACCATACGGATTAGCCTGATAAACTCTGTTCCCCTGTATGAAAGGACTCGTCAGCACGAGTCCTTTTTTATTTTGTATGCGTTTTTGCTTGATTTATAGCTTTAAGCTTGCTATCGTTAGGAGTATTTGTCTGAAGGCACTTTAATGAGGTCTGACAATGTACCGTAAGCTCCTCCGGCTTTTCCTGCTCACTCTCTGCGCGTTCGGCGCTTTTCCCGCGCTGGCCAACTATGAATTTATCGGCAATGTGGTCTCTTCCACTCAAGCCGCGTCGTCAATTGAACTGATCTGCGAACAGAACCATCGACTGACGATACAATTCATTAACTCCGGTCTGTTCCGGGTAACTTTGGCTCGATCCGGTCGTGCTCCTGATCCCTTGAACTATCCCCTGACCGAATTGCGCCGTGAGTTGATAACGTTTGATTTTTTGGACAGTGAAAATGCGATTGAAGCGCGCAGTTCCAAGCTTATTCTAAGGATTAATAAGCAGCCATGCCGGATCTCGGTCTTTGACTTGAATGGCAATCTGCTGAGTCAGGATGATCCTGCGATGGGAATCGGCTGGGATGGAAACGAAGTACGCTGCTGGAAGACGATTGCGGGAGATGACAAGTTCTACGGCCTCGGCAGTAAGGGCGGCAGTCTGAATCGGCGCGGACACGAACTCGAACTCTGGAATACCGACTATCCCGCCTACAACGACCGCACTGACCCGCTCTACCAGAGCATCCCGTTCTTCTTCAAAGTCCGGGACGGAGTCGCAACCGGATACTATTTCAACAACAGCTACCATTCCCATTTTAATTTCGGCGCTGGGAATGATCGCTACTATTCCTTCGCTGCCGAAGGGGGCGACCTCGACTATTTCTTTATGTATGGTCCGGAAATTGATACGGTCATGAAGCAATACGCCTCGATCACGGGCACGACTCCCCTGCCTCCGCTTTGGTCTTTGGGCTATCAGCAATGCCGTTGGAGCTATTATCCCGATAAGGAAGTCCTGCGGCTGGCAGACACTTTCCGCGAAAAAGAAATCCCCGCCGATGTAATCTATCTTGACATCCATTATATGGATGATTACCGAATCTTCACCTGGCATCCCGAGCGCTTCCCACAACCGAAGGAAATGCTGGGCGATTTGGAGAAGCAGGGCTTCAAAGTTGTCACCATCATCGATCCTGGCGTCAAAGCTGATTCACAGTTTGTGGTGGCTCAGGAAGGCTTGTCCGGCAATCATTTTGTTCGCTATCCCGACGAATCCGTTTATGTCGGTGAAGTCTGGCCGGGAAAGTCCTACTTCCCGGATTTCAGTCGCAGCGAGACTCGCGACTGGTGGGGCGGCTGGATCGGGAAATGGCTGGGCTATGGCGTGGACGGAAGCTGGATCGATATGAATGAACCGGCGGTTTGGGGACAGGCCTTTCCCCTCGAGACGATTTTTAACGATGAGGGATTGAACTCCAGTCATAAAAAGATGCACAACCTCTACGGACTCCTGATGGCAAAGGCGACCTATGAAGGTACGATAGCCGCTCAGCCTAATCAGCGTCCTTTTGTACTCACCCGCGCCGGATTCGCCGGAGAGCAGCGCTATTCGTCCGTCTGGACGGGAGACAATGTCGCCAATGAAGAGCATCTCGCGCTCGGCATTCGCATGGTACAGGGATTGAGCATGTCAGGGATTCCCTTTTGTGGAACTGATGTCGGCGGCTTCATTGAAACGCCCTCTCCTGAACTTTGGGCGCGCTGGATTCAAGTCGGAGCCTTCTCTCCGCTGTTTCGCGCGCATACACACTACGGATCGCCGGATCAGGAACCCTGGTCTTTCGGAGAAGACATTGAGAATATCAGCAAAGAATATATCTCGCTCCGCTACCGCCTGCTTCCCTATCTTTACTCTCTTTTCTACCAGTCCGGCTCGAGCGGAGCGCCAGTCTGGAAGCCGCTCTTCTACTGCGATCAAACTGATCCGAATACTTACTCTTGGGACTACCAGCATCAGTTCTTCGTCGGTGAAAAGCTGATGGTGGCGCCGGTAACGAAGCTGGGACAGAATCTGCTGAAGGTCTATCTGCCGGAGGGGAAATGGCTGAATTGGCATACGGAGGAAACGTACGAAGGGCCGGGAACGGTTGTGGTCGATGCCCCGCTTCATCAAATGCCGATCTTCTTGCGCGAAGGAGCCGTTATTCCTTCACGGGAGACCACCCAGTATACAACGCAACAGCCCATTCAAAGACTTCAGCTTGATATCTTCCCCGCCTCTGTCACATCCTCTTTCGATCTGTACGAGGATGATGGCCTTACCTTCGATTATCGAAACGGCAAATATCGATTGACTTCATGGAGGACGGATCGACAGGAGGATAAAATTTCTTTTGAACAGTCCCGCCCGCATGATGCGTACAAAACTCCGTCGCGCGAATTGGTTCTGCGTTTCCATAGTATCCAGCAGGCTCCCATTGAGGTGCTGTTAAATGAAGAGGCTGTCGAGACTGCTCGCTATAAATATGACGATCAGCTGAAGATCCTGACAATTACTCTGCCAAAAGAACCGTCAACGTTCAAACTAAGCATATCATAGCACATTGGCTTGCTTCCGGAAAATCATTCTCATTGCCATCGCCTTGCTCGTTTTGCAGCCCGGTTGCCTGATCGCGGCGGTTCGTGATCTGCAGCCCTTTCCGCAGCAGGTTCAGATTCTTGGTGAGTCTCCGCTGAAGCTGTCCGCTTCTCTGCGAATTGCTGTAGCGGATTACGACAGTCCGCCTCGCTGGAAAAGCCAAAAAGTACCTGCTTGGCTCCTGCTGCAGTCCGAGCTTGTCAGCCTCCTTCAAAAAGCCGGTATTCCAAGTCCTTCGTTTCTCGACCCCGAATCCCCGGATTCGGAGACTGCTGAGCTCTGGATTGAAATCGGAGAAGATACCTTTGTCAGCGACGTGATGAAGCGGCGTGGAATAATCGCGGGCGACAGTCATGAAACTTTAGAGGAATACCGGATTAGTATGGAACACTACCGCATTCGGATCGACGCGACAGACATTCTGGCTGCGCACTGGGCCGTGCTGACGCTTATGGATCTGATGCGATTGGAAAGCGATTCGCTTTACGTTAACCGGGTTTCTGTGCGCGACTGGCCGGATTTCCCTGTAAGAGTGGCCACGATCAACGGATCAATGAGAAATGAAACTCAGATCGCTGCTGCGAATCGAATCGCCGATCTCGCATACTACTCGAAGTTCAATGAAATAGAATGGAATAGCAACGATGCCGGGCGCAAGGATGAAAAACAAAGCTCTCTGGCCGCATCGCTCGCGCTTCGCAAGAAAATTGAACGGCGCGCGCAAAGACTCTCGATGTCGGTCGATCGAACCGGCTATACCGTCGAACAGCCTGAGTGGCAGGAGGCGATCCCCGTCATCGGTACGCCTTTGATTGCAGCGGATTCCGCATTATTACTTGATATGGAGTCAAAGCAAGTCAGAATATCGAACAGCAGTTTTGAGATTGTTTCCGATGATCGCTCAACTGTCCCGTCATGGTCCCCTTCAACGAGGAATTCAGCTGAATGGATCAAATTAGACACGCTTAAA
>JAHIZR010000107.1 GCA_018814465.1 bacterium
CGCGCAGGTGGAGCGCGCGCTGGCGGCGACAGCCATCCCTTATCTTGTTTTCGATTTTGGGCGGGGGAAAATGGAGATTAAACAAAGCGGGGCGATCGTCTGGGATGAACCGATTATTCTGGCCGAGGAAGCGGACACTCTGCGGATACAGGAGTTGCTGCAGGAGACCGCCCAGGAACCGCTTCTACGGTATATTCAGGAACGGCAGCTCTTCGAGCATCATAAGCGTTATGCGGATTCCGTATTGACTATCATTTGCGGGATTCTGAATGTCGGGCCGGAACTCCTGCAACGGGAACTCCCGGTCAGGTTTGATCTGAAGACCTCAGACGGCTTGCTGTTCCGGTTCGAAGCCAGCGACGATACGCTGCTGACAAAACCAAAGAATAGGCTGCTGTCTGTGCTTGACGGATTGCTGGGTGTGGGGAAAGACGAACCGATAGCTATCATCCAGATGCCGATGGAGCGGGCTCTGACTCTGTATTACGTCGCCCGTCCCGGAGCTTCGGTGCTGATCAATCCTCCTTTGCGGAACTAAGACAGGAGACAAGTTGAGGACAATCCCGGCCACGCCGGGATTTTGTGTTGCCGGCAGTCATTTTGGATTCCGCGGCGCACTGCGGAACATTTTCATTAATTGCTCAGTTCATGTTGCGATTTATGTTGTGGTTTGTTAACGTGAAGTCAGGCCAATTATGCCGAATGGAGTTGTGCAAATGAACTCAACCGATAAGCCCCCTGAGCAAATCCAGGGGAATTCACCGACTACTTTAAATGGGAATGCTCTGCCCCCCGCGTCAGACTATCGTCCGCTGTTGGACGGTGCCACACCCAGTCTGCTCACGCTCGATCCGGAACTGGAAGCGGCGCGGCGGATTGCGGCTGATCCCACTCAGCCTTTGGAAGATCGGTTAGAGGCTTATGAGGATATCTTCGACTCAGAGGTCGGGGATACCTCGCTTTCGCGTGCCCGGAATATCGAACGCGAAACCGGACTGCGGCAGGTTTTCCTGAAGTTCGAGGGCGGCAATCCTTCCGGCACACACAAAGACCGGATCGCTTTTGCGCAGGCGATGGACGCGCTGCGGCGCGGCTTCGATACGATTGCCGTGGCGACCTGCGGGAATTACGGAGCCGCGATGGCCTTTGCCGCGAAGATGGCGGGACTGAAGTGCTTGATTTATGTTCCGACCAAGTTTCAGGCCGGGCGGATTCCCGAGATGGAAAAGTACGGCGCGGAGATTATTCGGGTTGAAACCGATTATGAGGGGTCGGTTGAGTTCAGCCGGGAGCAGTCGGAGAAGCGGGAGTTTTACGACGCCAATCCGGGCGGCGCAAATACGGCAATACAGTTGAAAGCTTATGGTGAGATCGCCTTCGAGATCTATGACGAATTGCGCGACGCTCCGGCGGCGATTGCGGTTCCGGTCTCCAACGCAACGACACTGGCCGGCATCTATAAAGGGTTTTTAAGCCTCTATCGGCGCGGCAAAACCTCCAGAATTCCAAGAATGGTGGCGGGTTCTTCCTATGGCAAGAACCCGGTCGTGCAGGCGTTTCTGAAGGGAGCGGAAGCCTGTGAGGATTTACGGCCGGACAAGATCAGGGAAACCTCCATTAATGAACCGCTAGTCAATTGGCACTCGATCGACGGGGATTTAGCTTTGCAGGCAATCTACGCGACCTATGGCTGGGCCGCCAATGCCAGCGACAAGTCGATGGTCTCTTACGCCAAGAAAATCCGCGAATCGGAAGGCTTGAGTGTGCTGCCCGCCTCGACAGCCGGGCTGATTGCGCTGATCAGCCAGCATGCAACCGCCCCCCTGCCCTCCGACCGCTATGTAGTCATGTTGACCTGGAGAAAGTCATGAACTTTCATTTCGACGGCAATGCTATTGTCTACTGCGAAGGCGCGTATAATACCACAAATGGTAAAACCGCGCATGGACTCGTGCGGTTCACACGACGCTACAAAGTGCTGTCAGTGATTGATTCGCGCTACGCGGGTCAGGATGCCGGACAAGTGCTTGATCTGAAGCCGAACGGGATTCCAATTTATGAGACGCTTGAAGAAGCGGCGGCTTTAGCGCGCGAGGGCGGAACACCC
>JAHIZR010000108.1 GCA_018814465.1 bacterium
CATCGCGTCCGCAGGCTTTTATTCTTAAATCGCCCGAATGTTCTTCGAAAACAAAGGGTTTAAAGTCAGAGCTCATGAGATTGTGGATATGTGGATAACTTCCGTATTATCATCTGTTTTAAAGAAATTCTACTCTCTCTAAACTCATCCTTATGTGAATACATTCACATAAAAATGAGACATATAAGGTATTGTGCTCATTAGAGGATGCGGTTGTGAAACTACGAAATATTTTGCAGAAAAGCATTGACAATCCTCATAGAATTCGTTATTTTTACCCGAAATCGCCAGAAACTAAGTGGAGATTCCCGAAATGACTCTTAAGAAATTGTTTTTATTTGTTCTCGCTATTGCTATCCTCCTTCCGGTAGCAGTAAACGCATCTTCGTCCCGCTACATGGGTATTGGTGGTCCCGGAACTGACTACATCATCTATGATGCCTCCAACCACGGACTCTATCCCTCGCTGACTCACAAATACCAGAAGCTGCTTGGTATTGAGTACAGTGGAGCGGGTGCCGCTTGGGATCACACCCTTGTGTACTGTGTATGGGATTTTGAAGGCAAATCCGCCGTCAAGTTCATCCTTGATTCGTCCCCCTCGTCCATGTTCGATGTCACAAGTGATAATTTGTTTGCTGGGATGACTCAAAACGGCAACTTCCATATGCTGAGCATGGTTTATGGTCGCCCGATGGGTGATGATTTTGACTTCGGTGTTGCTTTGCGTTATGAAGGCAAGTCCTTTGCACAAGACGAAATTCCGAGTGTCCAAAGCAAAATCGATGCAAGCTACAGTTCATTCGGCCTGTCGCTCGGTATCACTGCTCTGGAAAAGAACCTGGATGCAACTCTTGGTGTAGATTTCGCCGGCTTCTCGCGTGATGAGGGCAGCACAACCGTGCTCGAAAATGATGGTTCGATGCGCCTCACCCTACAGGGTCGCTACTGGTACAAGTACAGCGACACCAACACATTGGTACCGCATCTGCGCTTTGTCAATCATAAGTACGGCGCCAAGTATGGTTCCGCTGGTACAACAACAACGGTAGCAGCCTCCGAAACGGTTACTGACTTAATTCTCGGACTCGGTCATAATTGGAAGCCAGTTGATGCTTGCTTGATTGTCTTCGAGCTTGGTTTTGAGTCCTATGGCACCGAATGTGATGACGGAACCAACACGACAACTGACAGCCGTAGTGATATCTACTGGCGTGCCGGCGGTGAAACCAGAATCAACGGTTGGCTCAATGGCCGTCTGGGCGCAGTTCGTCAATGGCGCGGCGTAACCGAAGAGATGATGTCCGGAACCAATACCTATGAAACCACTTATGGTTACTCGACAACCACGATTTATTGCGGCGGTACTTTCTACTATCATCGCCTCTATATCGACTTCCTGGTTGAGCCTGACTTCCTGAAGTACGGCCCGTCCTTTATCGGCGGCGACTCCGGCAGTGGCCTCGCGAGCAAGGTTTCGATGTTCTACAATTTCGGCAAGGACTAATCGTCACAGACTGAAACAAGTAGTCTAAGAGATTATGCGAAGACCCGGTCGAGATGGCCGGGTCTTTGTATTCTGTTGATTCCCCCCTTTTGTATTACCCTCATGAAATGGGGGAAAGCGGAGCAGCGCTATCGCTCGACAATGACTCCGCGCGCTTCCAGAGTGGGAATGAAATAAAACAACGAGCTGTCACTCAGCGGATTGTTGTAGAGAAAAAGAGAATCACCGTCGTTTATCCCGCTGTTCTGAACCAAAGGCTCCAGACTGACAATGCTGTTGTCCGAGAGATTCGCGGAGTAGAAATCCGGCTGGACCCGCAAAGCCGTGAGATCGACAATATCATTATTGGACGCGTTCAGAGACTGAAGGCTGTTAATGCTCGAGAGCGGAGAGATCGACGTAAGCGAGTTATGACTGACATTCAGATATTGCAGATTCGAAAGCTGTGACAGCGGCTCGATACTCGAAATGCTATTGGATGTCAGCCATAATGTTTCAATCGTAGTCAGTTCGCGCAAGGGTTCGATACTCTCAATGCTGTTTCCCCAAAGATTAAGAAAGGTCAGGTGCCGCAGCGTCGTGAGGCTTGTCAGCGATTGAATTCCGGTTTGAGCAAGCTCCAATTCCTGCAGATTCTGAAGCAACTGGAGCGGAGCAAGGCTTTCGAGGTCGTTGTTCGAAAGATTCAGCACGCGAAGCTGAGTCAGATTCGAGAGCGGCTGAATATCGGTGAACAGATTGCCGTTTAACTGCAGCGTGCGAAGGCTCACAAGTCCGCCAAGCGGCGCGAGACTTGTTATCTCATTATCTCCCAGCCGCAGGTCACTCAGCAGATAGGAAGCGACAAGATCCGCGACCGCCGCGATCCGATTAAAGTTCAGATTCAGTTGACGCAAAGCCGTCAGGTTGTCGAGAGATGAGAAGTCTGAGATTATATTCTGATCGAGAATCAGAGTATCAATCGAGCTCAAACCGGACAGCGGCGAAATGTCCGAAATCGTGTTTTCGCCCAGATCAGCCGAGATGAGCGACCGCATATGCTCGGCGCCTGTGATATCAGTGATCTGACGATTTCGGCCATCCAGCTGCGTGATCGACTCAAGATCAGCAAGAACAATATCTCCTGTCGGTTTCAGGATTGTCTCGCGGATGACCTCTTCGAATCGCGAATCCGGGATTTCGATCACGGTGTTAGCCGGTCCGGTAATACCCGTGCTTCGATCCCGATTACAGCCCGAAACCATAAGCAATGCAAGCAATACGCCTGCCGTAAATCTCCACCACATGGAACCCTCCTGGGATGCGCTAATTGGTAGTTGGTCTATGCTAATTTACTCATGCTTTCCCGATATGTCAACCGGGAGACAGGACATAAACAAAAACCCCGGTCAAGCATCGTGACCGGGGTTTCTTATTCAAACGGCTTTCTTTTTAAAGCCTGTGTGCCAACTTACTTCAGCAGCATCATCTTCTTCATATCGGTAAACTGCGGAGTTTCCAACCGATAGAAGTAAACGCCCGACGGAAGCGCACCCGCCTCGAAGTTGATGGTATGGCGGCCCGCGGCTTGATAGCCGTTGACCAGCGACGCAATCTCGCGACCCAGCACGTCAAAAACAACCAATTGAACATTCGTCGCGTCCTTCAGATCAAAGGTGATCGTCGTGCTTGGATTGAACGGATTCGGGAAGTTCGCGTACAGCTTATATTCTTCGACCACCGCGACCCCGGCAATGACCAGAGCCTCGGTTTCAGCCGCGACCGTACGAAGTCCGCGAATATCCACCGAGATCAGTTGATACTGATAGGTGTTATTGACGGTGACCGCTTCATCAACATAAGAGTATGCGTTTGTACTCGATGAATTGCCCGCGCCCTCAATTTGCACACCGACATTCTGCCAGTTGCCGCCGACCGGACGACGATTCAGTTCGAAGTGATCGTTATCCGTTTCCGATGCAGTGTTCCAAGCCAGCACGATCTTGCCGTTCTGAGATACCGCATCGAAGCCGATCAACTCGATTGCCAACTGGATATCTTCCTTGACATAGTCCTCGGTCTCGCCGAGCAGATAGTCCACCGCAGTCTGAGCCGAGTCGCAGTCCAATTCATTGGGACCCATGGACATCAGGCGGAAGCGGAAGTATCCATCATAGCGGCCAAGATCATAGACTCCCGGATCGGTGAAGCAAATATTGTTTACATGTCCTGTGCGGCTGCCGGTCACCAGTTCACCGGCGATGATGCACTCGTCCGGTTTTGTCGGTGTTACTACGGGAGGACAGAGCGTGTCGTCAAAATCACAATCAAGATTGCCATCTTTCCAAGCCCACAGATAGAGCGGTTCACCATCCCAGCCGGGACCGGTCGTAACCGTAACATTCACGCAGACAGTGGAACAGGGCCACCAAGCATCATAATCATTCAATAAAAACTCAACGCCGTCGTCAAAGTCATCCTGATTATCAAGATTCGGCACCAGTTCAGGCGAGACATCAGCGCCCAGCCAAGCGATTTCATCGTCGAGAGCATTGGCCGGACCACCATCGGCCAGACTGTTTGTATTATACGAACAGTCACCCACATCATTTGATCCGAGGTCGCCCAAGTCAAAGAACTGCGGTTCCGGAATCTGGCGGCAGGTGCCGTAGACCACAAGCTTTGACCATTCCACTCTTGTTGCCCAGGTGCAGACGTCGCTGTACTTATCAATATCGATGGCTACATCAACATCAGAGCCATTATCATCCAGCAGATCCAAAGGAATATTGAACCATGTGACCGATTTAGACATATTGGCTGAACCGCCGTTGATGCCTTGCAGATAAGTCGGCAGAACCACCGTCGAATTCACCTTGATTTCGTCATGTTCGCAAGGATCGGAAGAATCCAACGCGTTGATCTCGCAGAAATCAACGTCATAGGCGCAGATTACCACAAAGGCGGAATCAATCACAAAGTCGCCTTCGAGGCAGAATTCAGCTTGTCCTTCTCCGTAAAAGCCATTCCAGTGGCTCCAGCCAAAGTCCTGATGGAACCAGCTATAGTAGCCGAAGCCATAGGTTGGATTGACACCGGTACTGGGATCCTGACAACCCCAGTTGCCTTGCCACGGACCTGCGTAGTAAGGCGAGCCAGCATCAGAAGCATCCGTGGTGTGCACCCAAACCAAATTCTCACCGGAACCGGATTCGCCTTCGGTCAGAGCTTCATCTGTGAGCTCGCAGGGATCTTCGCATATTTCGAAACGGATAGTGAAATCCGGTTCTTGCGAATCAATTTCAAACAGCACGTAATAAAGGCCCTGACCCAACTCAATACAATGCAGTCCGGCTCTGCTGCCCGCGACGATTTCGCGACCGCCGCAACACTCCGTCATCACATGGATCGTGCCGATATTATCCACGTAAGACATCGAAAGCAGCCCAGTCCCAGCCATTTCCAACTGAACCACGTGGTCAAGTCCGTCACGGCGATAACACTCGTTTGAACCCGCAACAAATGGCAGATCAACAAAGCCTGCACCACCTGTCGGATTAACAATGATTACGTCACTTGGAGGACATCCATTGTCCAAAGATCCGCCTGGACTTCTCATCATCTCAATACCTGCTGAAGCAGTTCCAACACATGCCAGCAGCAGCATAATCATAAATGCATACATCAAGCGTTTCACTGGCTTCTCCTTTTCCATCTATTCATGAAAACTAATTATCTTCCTTTTCAAAGGTGCTCTGTGCAGACTTTGATGGGTCTGCAATATCATATCAAATCCTTAGTCGAGGTTTGTGAAAATCCTCGGTTTACAATGACCCAAAGTAATGATACTTAGCACTGTCTAAAGGTAGTCCGTATGTACTCATATTGCAATGAATATAGTTCTTATTTCTTTTTTTCTCGTCTAAAAAAACTTAAATTAGACTGTTGTTAATCGTACACTTGTGCTCACTGTGTGAACTATATTGAACCTATTAACACTGTCTCGGATAACGCCGGAGTAACGTGTCAGTTCACTTCGTAAGTTCGATTTTATGCCCTTGCTGCAATTGCGCTAAATGCTTGACTTTTGAATCGTGAATCCCTACATTCTTGTTCGTCCTTGGCGTCTTAGCTCAGTTGGTAGAGCAACGGACTGAAAATCCGTGTGTCCCCAGTTCGACTCTGGGAGACGCCACCTTAGAATTAGCCTGTGAGCCTTCTAAAGCTTGCAGGTTTTTTCTTTTCTTAAAGCAGCGCTTCAACATGTCATACCCCCTGCTCGCGGTGAACCCCGCCACCTGTGTACAGGATGAGCGGGGTTCGGTTAAATGAAGCCTGAGAGTGGTGCGGCTGCATTCAAACTATACTAAGTATGCTTGCTGGGTTGAAATGTACGCTCTAAATGACCGAAAGTCAATGTTATTCCGAGGCTTAGATGGTTATCTTTCCGTGATTTTCACTTTAAGTTTTATCTCTTGCTTCAGCTTGCAGTTAGCCTCTTTTGTGGTATGACACCCGAGATGACTACTTAAAGTTAAAGCAGCTAATTCAGAGACGTTGCCTCCTCGCGACACACAGTACCGGTGCCGGTGATCGCGTCGGACGAAACGAAGCCGGGATAGATAAGAAATCGCAGTCCGACGGAAAGGACCACTGTTTTGAGAAGAAGCAGGATTCAGAGCAACACCCGGGAGGGTGTTGTTTAGTACTTGGGTGATGTTCGGGGCGGAATCTCGGCGAGATATAAAAAGCCCCGACCGCAATGGACGGGGCTTTGAATGTGCAATAGGTCTATGTGTCAGTTCTTAGCAGGGCGATCCACATTGCGGCGATCAACCTTGCCTTGACCATCGGCAAATGTTGCTGCACCACCACTAATGGTGAATCGGCAAACCTCTACTGTCTCGTCAACACCGACTGTACTTGAATAAGTACGGGTCGTTCCGCCGACAACGGTTCTGAGGTTAATCGCTTGCGATCCGTGATCATGTCCGCAACTGCTGAACCAGTCGACTTCAACAATGTATTCACCTGCAGGAGGAGTCGTTGTCCAGTAGATATTTTCCGGACGGCCGTTTTCATAGTTGCTGCAAAGGTTGTCGCGGTCAAGCTGTCCTCCGGTTGTAGTTGTGCTGGGAGCTTGACCATTTCCATAGTAGCATCTTTCACCCGTCGGATCGGTCACCCAGAGATCCAAGTCCAACGAGTTCTGATTCCACCAAGTTAATGTGACTTGAATATCACCGGTGCCGACCGGGACTGTCGGTTGCGGAGTACAATCGCAACGGCCATCTTGAATGCCGGTGTCGTTGATGCCGTTTCCGCCGACCTCCAATTGAGTGCAATCCCAATTTGCAATGCCTGACCAACTGTGACGAGCGGCGTTATCGACAATGAGCTGACCGGGCAGCCAGCGATGGGTATAGATCGGATCGTGTTCACCGGGATCATGATAATAAGTCACACAGACTTTATACCAGCCTTGAGCCATCCACCATTCGCCTTCGTCGGTCACGCCAATATTGTGATTCCAGGGAGCCCAAGCGGAAGTCAAGCCCTCTGCCGGCATCCACCCGGCATCAACTTCGGGGTATTTGAGGCTATCAACGACTGCGCAGAGAGTAATCCACTTGTCCGAGTTGTTCTTGACCCATGTGCAGCCTGTGGCGCGTGGATCGCCGCCTTCATTCAGTCCCAGGAAGAACGGACAGAAGTGGAAAGTCTGGGTGCTGACAGTTCGGCGATCCGTGTGATAGGTGCCGGCGAAGTACTCGGCTTCACCCGTCGTCTGGTTAATCCGATAGAGATTCACTTCCTTGTCGCCGGGTTCGAGACCTTCCGTGAGGGGAATCTCAACGGTTACCGCATGCTCAAAGACAAATCCATCGGGTCCAAAAAGGTAGACACTGGAGCCCATTTCATCGTTATTGGGCGGAGTGATGGTAGATTCATTGTCCGCTTCAATGGAAAAGACAATCGTTCCGGGATTGCCGTTTTCCAGACGAGGAACCGCGCCTTCAGGCACGTAAATGCGGGCACCCGCCGGAGTCTCAATTGTTGTTTCCTGTTCAGAGGTCACGGCACCGCTGGCATTATCCTCCTGCTGAGTCGGAGTCGGTTCTGACTTATCGTCATCTTTGTCACAGGACCAGGCGAATCCGAGCAAGGCCGCCGCAAGTCCGAACACAATAATTTTTTTGTACTTCATAACGCTATCCTTGGAATAATGAAGAGGGAGGCGGTCAGAGTTATGCGACACAGATGCGAATTATGACCACGCAGTATATTAATGATAACATAGGCAGAACTAACTTGAAATTCAATATCTCGGCGTGTCACATATGTAAAAAAGCCCCGACCGAAGCAGCGGGGCTTTTTCATGAATACTTGAATATGACTAACGGCGTCTAATTGCGGCTTTCAATTCCTCAAGATCGGGTTTTACTCCTCCGCGCGGAGTGGGGGAAGCCTGTTTCCAGTTCCGGGAATCACCGGCAGGCGCAGAGATAGCGAATCCCGATCCGATTTCGAAAGTGGTCACCAGTGTGGTATCATCGGGAAGCACCGACATACTGAAAGTGTTTGTGTAGCCGGGGGCGATCACGCGAACTTCAAACTGCTGCGGCGGCAGCCCATTTCCGCAATCTGAAAACCAATCCACGACCACGCGATAGGTTCCTGTTGGCGCATACTGCCAGAAAATATTCTCCGGGCGGCCATTTTCATAGTTGCCGCAGAGGTTATCGCGATCAAGCTGGCCATTGGTTTCCGTGATCGGATTCGCATAGTAGCACCGTTCGCCGGAAGGTTCGTAGACCCAGAGGTCCAGATCGATGGACAGTGTGTTCCACCAAGTGAGTGTAACCTGCACATCACCCGTGCCGACCGGAATGGTCGGTTCCGGCAGGCATACACATTCACCCGACGCCGGAGGGGGTGAGGCGAGCAAGCCCGTGATTTCAGCGCTGGAATTCATTGTTTCACCCCATAATCTGCCCGCTGAATGAGCAACGACAATTTCGCGGGACTGACAGGTAAACTGCGCTTCATCCGCGAAATCCTGAAGCTGGACGCAGACCGTGTAGCTTCCCTGCGGCAGCCACCACTCGCCTTCTTCCTCCCAAGAATACCCGCTCGGCGGGAACATCACCGCCCATTCATGAGACGGAATATGGGGAGAATCCCAGCTGGGATTATTGAGTGTGTAATTTTCCACGCAGAGATACATCCAGTCACCGGTGGTATTGTTCACATGCACACAGCCGTGGCTGACAGCAGATTCACCGGTTGCCGCGTTGATCCCCACCGCCCAATTGGACAGTTCGAATGTCTGCGCGCTGATCGTGCGCTCGGCGATATTATAGGTTCCCGCGAAAGTCTCCGCGATGCCGGTGGTGGGATTGATTCGGTACAGCACCAATTCACGGTTATCCAGTTCCAAGTCCTCAAAAACAGGAACCGTGATTTCGACGGGCTTTACAAACACAAAGCCGCTGGGACCGAATTTATACACATTGGATGCGTTGAGCTGGCCGTGCGGCGGACCGAATTGCATGGCTTCATCCTGCTCGATTGAGAAGACGATTGTCGCAACATAGCCCGCGCTGTCGCGCGGCACGGCACCAAGCGGAACCCGAATACGAGCGCCCAAGGGTGTGGAAATGACTCCCGCTCCATCCGACCGCACCGCTCCGGTCCCCGACTCAACTCCAGCCACATTGGAAATCGTGTAGGTTCTTCTGTCTTCATCAAACTGCTCGTCGTGATCATAGCCGACCACGGTGATCTCATGATGACCATCTTCAAATTCTTCCGTCGGCCACTCCCAGACACTGCCCGGACTGCCGGTTGAAGGATCGGGATCCGTATAGCAGGCAATCCCGTCAATCTTATAGACCACGCGAGCCAGCGCGTTTCCCGCATAGTCCGCACCATTCACCTCGATCACGGTCGTGTCCTCAACCGCGCTGTCCTGCGAAGGCGAGAGAATGGTCACGGTCGGCGGATCGTGCGCCTCTTCCGCCGCCTTCTGTTCATCGCATGCGAAGAACAGCAGCGGGACGATCCCGGCCAGTATAAGTGACAGCCATTTCTTCATCTGCCGCTTCCTTAATCTGCTTAACTTCTGTTATAGAAAGCTGAACCTGCTTTCAGGATTGCACAGCTGTAGTCTCATTCTATAGTGCAAAATCCGTACAATCTCCTATCTGCCGGATTAACTTAATATTGCTTGTTCATGAGTAGAGCCGGCACGGCATTATGCGCGCAATAATGGCGGCTCCTGCCTGCTTCCGTCGTTAAGCGGCAAAAAGAAAGGGACGCGCTTTCGCGCGTCCCTTTCAAGGAAAGGCAAGTTCCTTATTCAGGAATTTCCGGTTCGTAGCAAGACGGCACAACTATGTAGTTTACATAGGCGTCGCCACCTGCGAACGGAGCCGGATCCGTCCATTCCAGATCACCGGAACCCGTCACGGTTGCCTGGTAGACATAGGAAGGATCAGTGATGTCACCGTTGTTATTCGGTTCGGTTGACCGGTAAACATTCCAATCTTCAGCAATCGGAGCAAACCAACGCAGAATCGGATTGCCCAATCCGGCGGTCAGGTAGACTGTCAGCTCTTCCGCCGGATCACAGGGCGGAGGCGCCGCAGTCAGACAGACGGCGAGGTCGTTCGGATAGTCGTCGTCCCATCCATTCGCATCGGCGAATGTAGATCTGAAGTCACCGTCGATCGAGGTGTGCCAGAGGAACCAGCAATCGGGATCACTGGCACCCTGAATCGAGACCCAGCCGTTCTCCAAAACACAGCACTCTTCCTCACCAATGTTCAGAATGGTCTCATAGTAATAGACCGGATCGCCGTTGAAGAGACGAGTGGTCGGTGCGCCTGAGACCGTACGGTTGTACGTACAAACGGGTACGCCCTCGGGATATCCGGACGAGTCGGCATGGAAGGTAATAATGAAGTCCATGAAGATCTCATGGCAGGGTTCCCAATCTGAGGTGACGAATTGCTCGATGCCCCACCAGTGAACGTCACAGATGGGTTCCACACAGCCTTCGTAGTTTTCATAACGCTTGTAGCCGAGACTGAGTTCGGATGTTCCGGCGCTGCTGCCATTGAAGAGCTGCGCGAATTGCGTATACTCTTCCGGACAGACTTCCGGAGCCGGCGGCAGGAGGACGCATCCGTCGTACTCGATATCCAAGGTAACTTCATACTGAGAACCACAAGGCGCATCCAAACCGCTGGATACGGACACCCAGGCGAAGTAACGACCGGGTCTGAGACAGACTTGCAGCGAAGCCAGGCTGCAGGGATCGGCCACATCAGAGTCGATTACCAAGCTGCTGCAGGCCTGCGATGCTGACGTATCCTGAACGATCAAGATCGTCATGTTGAATTCGCTGATGCCGGAATAGGTTACGAGAGCCGTATCGAGCAGAGTGAATTCATACCAGTCGGTATCGCGCACCGGATTGTCTTCGCTGTCCAGGTGCGTACCGCTGGAACCGCAAACCGACTGCGGCCACGGACCCTGGTTGTTGAAGTTCTGCGAGGCGACAGGGGTTATCGGCCACATGTTGCAGCCGGCATTGTAGACGTCATCATAACCGTCATAGCAGTCGCCTTCGCCTTCCGTATCGGTACAGGAGAAGATACAGGGTTCGCAGCATTCAATTTCCAGCGTATAGGCGCCGGAGTCGGAGGTCTGCCAGCCTTCCACCATGAGGTAGACAATGCCGGGATCGAGCGCGACACAGGCGGTTCTGGATGGACCAGCGCTAACGCCGCAGCCGTCATCGGCATTCTCATAGCTGTCGAGGTAGGTGCCGCCACAGCATTCCGTCGTCAGGAACATGTAGGTATCCCACGAGGGAGTTGTATTACACAGCGAGAAGCGGTATTCAGCAGCCTCAAGGATTTCGATCTCCCAGATCTCGTCGACATGGGTGGTTCCATCCTGAGTCGTGCCGGCAAATTCGCAATCATCACCCGCGAATTCAGTGTTGCCGCCACCAGTGTAACCTTCGCAATCCACTTGAATTGAATAGTCGGGAACACAAACCGGACATTCACCACAAGTGGTATAGAAGTAATACGGCGTGCCGCAGGCTGTGCCGGTAAAGGCAGCAGTTGACACGAACAGCCAGTAGTCGCCAGCAGGCAGGCAGGCAGCAATGGTCGCCGTGTCGCACGGTGTGGTTTCGCCACCCGCAACGGCGCCGAGGCTGTCGCATTCATAGCCCGTCGGACCGGGGGTCAGAATGTAAATCAGGCCCGTGAATTCTGTAACGACCTTCCACGTTACATACTGCTCAGTAGCCAGAGACAACAGGTACCAGTCGGTGTCACGAGAATCCAGCTCTTCGACGGAGTCGTAGAAGTTTCCGCTGTGTCCGCAGATTTCCGACCCGCAGGTGTAAGCTTGATAAACAGGCGGTATACTGTTGCAGCCGCCGTTGTAGGTATCAACATAGTCATCTGCACAGATGGTTTCGCCTTCGTTGTTCGTGCAAATCACTTCGCAAACACAACAGGAAATATCCAGCGTGTAGTCGCCAAAATCGGTTTCGCCCCAACCCGAAATCATCAGGTAGTAGGTGCCAACCTCAAGAGCGCAACACTCGATCGCAGAAAGACCATAGGTGACGCCGCAGTCATCGTCGCTGACGCAAATAGCATCACCGCAGCATTCATTGGAGATCCAGATATAGGAATCCCAGCTAACCGCCGTGTTGCAAAGCGAGAAATTGTACATCGCCGCTTCTGTTACCGTCACTTCATATACATAGGTCGGAATGCCGTCGCCGCAATCAGCATCTTCGCCGACGGTGGTGCCCTGAACAGTAACTGGAGGATCACAGTCAATCGTCAGGAAGCCTTCCGGCTCACAGGGGGTACAAGGAATAGCAGAAACGGTGATGCAGTAGTTCGGGAACATATCCGGCGGCACTGCAACGTAGTAGGTACCGGGAAGGAGGTCAATCCAGGTAACGTAATAGTTGCCGTCGCCGCAATCGCCGTAGGAATCGTAAAGGTAGTAGTTCGGAGTACCCGTGCAGGGGCAATCATCCATAATATTGAGATAGGCATTCGGGCTGCCGCCGCTGCCGCAATAGTCAACGGTGACATCCGAGCACTCGGTGACTACGAAGGAGTGCCAGACACCGGGGAAGTCGTCAACGCATTCGAGCAGATCACAGGCGGCGGTGCCGCAGTATTGCGTGCCCAGCGTGAGTCCAATCGCGCCGGTGCAGAAATCATTAGCGGGCGCCGGGTCACAAGCCGCACACGGGGGATCCAGCGTCGCACAAGTCTCATTCGGATAGAAGTATTCGTTGAGGCCAGTGCACTCACTTTCTTCAACGTCATCCACACAGGTGCCGGTTTCGATATCACAGCAAGCGCCGGTAATGGTCTCGCAGGGAATTACCGTGCAGACTTCATCCGACGAATTGCCGAAGACATCGATGTAGGCATAGCCCGTGTCAGCCGAGGTCCCGGAGAACAGGTCCTCGTGGTTAATCCAATCTGGATCCCAATAGAACTCCTGTTCACAGAGTACGCGGTAGTTTTCCACATCCCAGAAGGGAGAGGGACAGGTGGCTACCGGGCCGTCCCACGTGAGTAACTCAACGCTCACGAAGAACTGCTGTCCCACACAACATTCAATCGGAACCATCGGGAAATAGTATGTGTTAGCCGCCGTTGTCAATGTCTGAATCTCGGATTCACACAGCACATTGCCGGGCGAGCTGCAGGGATCAATCCCGCTGGCCGGACACATAATCTTCAGTTTAAAAGTCAAGGTTCCCACTGCCGTGGCATTGGCTAAGAAACCAACTTCGACACTGTCGATCCTGAAGTTGTAACCGGGATTCGTGGGACAGTCCAGCGCATCATAGTACGTGGCGATTTCCGTAATCCCATACTGGAACCAGGCGGAGAAATAACGAACACTTCCTCCGGTGAAATACAGCAGGTCGCACGCATCATCCAGCGTGTTTTCATGACGCGGAGCCATATTGCCCAGATCGGCGTATTCAAAAGTCATTTGGTTGCCAAGAACCGTTGCATCCTTGGAACCGAAAGCTTCTGCTTTAGACGCCACCGGTCGTGGTCCTTTGCTGGGGGCATCGGATACGGACGCGAGCTGCCCAGCGTCAACTTTCTTGGTCTTCAAAGTGCGCGCACCGGAGTCTTTTAGCGTACCACTTGCCGTCTTAGCGGCAGTGGTCGCCGGACTTTCAATTGTCGGTGTCGGCACAACTTTCTCTAATTGGTTTCCTTGTGCCGGATCAACTTTTGCCTTCACGCCGGTCGCGCTTAACGTCAATTGACCAGCCAGAAGACAAATACAGGCAACTAAACCAATCCACACAAAACGTCTTTTCATCATGCATTCTCCTCAAATTTTTCAGCGGATTCAAATATCTAACACTACGGTCGTATTCAGAGATATTCTCATAGCCATCCGCATTTTATAGCTATGATCCGCCAGCCCGGGACCCTGTTGCCTATCGAATACTCTTAAGGGCTGGTATACAAGAGAATATATAACGAGTTTGGGTAGAAATACAAGATTTTAAGCGACTCATTTTATTTTTCTCGCCGAATCCGCCCTCTTTGCTAACTCAATGATAAATATTAATCTTGACATTACAGATGGGTCATTCTGACGCAAAATGAGGCAAAGTGTCGGTTTCTAAGGGAGGCATTGCTCACATAAACCGCCTCAGCAAAGGGATTTGCCGGAGTATTCTCGATTACTTTTATGTTGCAGGAAGCACTTGGATTCCATACTTCTTTTCCCTATATTTAACAATGAACGCTGTTCACCCTCAGCACAAATGACCCAAGCTTGGACAAAGTAAAAGGAAGAAAAATGCGCTCTCCACTCTGCTGCTGTCTGCTGCTTCTGGCCGCAATCGGCATGGCTTTCGCGCAAATGCCGCCCACCGTCGCGATATACTATAATAAAGGCATTCTCACAGATACCGGAGATGACACAGGAGCTCCCCTTCCAGACGGCACCGAAATCCGCATCCTTTGGGATCGAAACGCGAACGGTCCCGATGACAGCGATCCGATGCCCGTCGTCGGTGAAAAAGGAGTTACGGCAAACATCAACCGATTCACAGTTAACGGAGTCGAGGTCGGTTTGAAAGCGGGCCAGTTTTATTCAACGCCCGTATTCACGATCAAAGGAATGAATCCCTCACCGCCGTTCTATTATCTGGAAGTCTGTCTCGAAAAACAAATCCTCAGATCCAACATTTTCGTTGCCGCTTCCGGTTATTCCGAAATATCCATCGACGAATGGACACTGGTCGACAAGGTCTGCGAAGAGATCGAATAATTAATCCTGCGCGATTTAATTTATTAAAAGCCCATCTGTTTCCGATGGGCTTTTACGTTGGAACCGACATTTTTCGAAAGCATTCAACGCTACGTTTGCCGCAGCCATAGATCCAATATCTTTTGCGGAAGCTCGCTTCGCATCTGCTGGAATTCATGCGCATCGCGGCATTCCCAGACCCCCGCCGCCGCCCCCGCATGTCCATCACCGATATTCAGCAGCCGCATGATCTCACCAACGTCTTTGCGGTGCTCCCGCTGCTGCATGGAGAGCGCCAATGACATGGAAACCGCAATCCTCAAACTCTTGCGGCCACCGGTAAAGACCGGCTTGAGTTCCACGTAGCCACGAGCCGATGGCTCCACCAGCCCGATCAGTTTCTTGTCGATGCGCGTCGGATTGCTGAAAGAAGTGCGGTCCACAAAAAAGAGTTCGTGATTCGCATCCGACGCCAAATGCATTCCATACTTCTCGATCTGATCAAGCATTTGCTGTTCTTCATTGCCGTATGAAGCGGCACGGGCGCGAATCAATTCCATATCCGCCACCTCGGATAACGGCAAATCACGCAGATCATAGACCAACTGCCTTAAGAAACTGTGGTGCGCGCGGCGGTGCTCCGAGGATGCTTTGATCGCCCGGTCAATGCGATTGCCGGGAGTGTCGGCGCGCCACGAAGCCAGATCAGGATAAGCGAAGCTGTCGATGATGTCCGCCGCATCCGCAAGCTCCGCGAAATCCTCCGGGACCTCGCCCTGCTTCAAAACATAGTCATAGACGACACGGACGCACGACGGCCGCACATCGAACTTACCGGGAATCGAGGCGGGATCAACCCCCCGATAGCGAAGCTCGTTCAGATTTCCTTCGTGATGATCGAACCACATGCCGCATTCCACGGGATAAGGCAAATCACTCACGATATCCTGCTTGGTAATCGGAATCTCAGCTTTAGCTATCGTAATCGGACCCGCGAAGCGGATGTCTTCGATATCATAAGCCCAGGACAGAATGGCCGCGCTTCCCAGTCCGTCGAAATCGTCATGAGTCACAATCGAAGTATAATCCGTCATCAATAGAAACCTCCGATATTGCCGCCGCGATGGCGCTCGATCTTCACATCCTTCAATTGTGGCGAACGCAGTCCGATGCGCAGGAAATAACCGGGACGAAAGCCCAACGGCGACCATTGAAAAGAGGCTTCCCAGCAATGCAGGTCGCGGGTGACCGTCACACTGGCATTGGAGGTCTTTTTCTCATCCAGATCAAAGGTGAAATTCATCGAAGACTTCCAGCGCGGCGTCAGCTCGAACCGCATTGTCGAGCTCAATCGATTGCTGGCCGACGTGCCGCGAAGAAAGTCCCGTGTCTGGTGGAAAGACAGGTCAATATCCAACGGCATCTGGTAAAGCTGTGTCGGCCCCTGACCTTTTTTCGCCTGCGGCGCGGGGGGAATATTCCTGACTGAATGCTCAGGAGTCAGCGCCGGATCAAAGGGAATATCTCCCTGCTCATCTTCGAGCGACGTCTGTTCGTCAAGCAGCAGGCTGTCCGGAAGCTCCTCTTCGGGAGCGCCGCCGAACTCGAACAGCGCTCCGATTGTTTCCGGACGCAGACTGATCCCGACGTTCGTGTTCATGTTCGTCAATTCGAGCGGAGAGAACCACGAACCGCCTTCGCTGTCAAAAAAGAATGTATTCACTTTGCCGTTCGATTCATTGTGCGCATACCATGAATGCGTCGTGCCGACATCGAATGACAGCGACTCAAAGGGACCGATCAGTTTGCCGGGGATTCCCGACCGAAAGGTCATGCGCAGATCATCCCACTTCAAGGAATCCCGCTTTAAATCCAATCCGCTGTTCATCGATACGTTCAACAGATCGAATTTCTTTTCGTTCTCGTTTTCTTCACTGCCGGTCTTCATCTGAAACAGGTGACCCAAACCGAAGCTCAAAGATTCCGATAATCCGCGCGGCGTGCCGCCGATATTGGAAGCGGTTTCCGATGCTTCAAAGCGGTCATAGGTGTAGCTTCGGCCGTCGCTCATCTCCACCGTTTCATAGTATCCCCATTTCTCATCGCTGAAATCCGGACGATAGCGGAACCCGACCGACGGCGTCATCGTATGCCGAAAACTCGCGCCGATTCCGAGCGGATGGCGCGCCATGCCGTAGAGTTTCGTATTCACCGACGTGCCGAGATTGAATGTCGTGCGGGTAAACAAACCCTCTTCATCATCCCGCACAAGATCGCGGTCTTCCTGTACATAATGAACCGTACTGCGTACCCAGTCCGAATCCCAATTCAGCGAGGGATTCAGATTAAAATAACGGAACAGCTTGGCATTCGCACTGAAACTTCCGCTGTGCGCCAAGCCGTCTTTCCGGAACACCTTCGTCGAGTCTTCACCGTAGATCGAGGTTGCCCTGCTCTCCGAGCCGTCAATCCGAATCGGTTCCAACAGCAAACCAGTCTCTTCCGGCCGTTTGGGATAATTTATGTTGTTCTGATAGTCGACATTGTATGACCACTTGAAGGCGCGATACCATGGAGTGCGTGTTTCTTTAATCGCCACCGCTCCCCGCAGATTGCGGGGAGGTTTCGGCGCCGGAAAAAGATCGCCCGCTTTATGGGACAGCCGGATGCGTGGCAGACTCGCGTTCCATGTTTCGTTCTGAATGTTTTGAGTATAGCCGGCATTCGCACTCAATGACCACGGGGAATTATTCCAAGTCTTGCTGAACGTCGCGTTGGAACTGATCGATTGATCCAGGAGGTCGCTGACGGAACCCACGTTTTCCACGAACTGCTTGTTGGTCACATATTTTCCGTCCACATTCAGCCGTGTATTCGGATCGATGGTCTGACTATGGCGGGTTTCCAGCCGGAAATTCCGGTTCTTTGTTGTCTCACTTCGCTGCGTGTCGAAATAGAAACTCGAAGAACCCGACATAATGTAACGCTTCTCATAGCGCAACGTGCTGCGGCCCAGCACTCCGAATTTCTCGAAGTAGTCCCAGGTCGTAAGAATGTCGATATACTGCGACGGCGCCCAGTAGTAACCCATGTCCCGCAAGAAGCGGCCCTGGCCCGCCGACTCGCCAAACGTGGGAATGATGATGCCGGAGGTACGGCCCGATTGACTGGGGAAAATGCCATAGGGAGCCGCCATGACCGGAACATCCTCAAAACAAATGAAAACCGGCCGGGCAATCACACGCTTACCGACGATCAACTTCAATCGCTTGGATGAAAAATGATAATGCGGAGTGTCGGCGTCACAGGTCGTAAACGTGCCCTTATTGACAGTGATGACATCCTCGCTGATTCGTTTGAACTGCTCGCCGTAATACTCGCCGTCCTGATATTTGGTCCGTCCTCCCTTGACCCTGCCGATCTTCGTCTCAAGATTATAGGCGATCTCGTCTCCGGTAAAGTCATCCGCCCCCTGCTGAAAATGCGGATAATCCCGCAAAACCAATGTGTCGATTTCAGTCTTCAAACTGTCCAGATAAAGCGTGTCCGCCACCGGACGCGCGGTAAGAATCCGCCGCTCCCAATCGACTTCGATTTCTCCGGCGGTCAACTCCATGTCCTTATACTCAATCGCCGCATGTCCGGTTAAAACAGTCATGCGGCGATTCACGTCGTAATAAATATGATCGGCGGAATAGGAAATCGTAGTATCGACGCCCTCTTCCTTCTCTTCTATCAATAACGTGTCCGATAATAAAGTATCCGACTCGATGGGGAGCACAACCAGCAACGAATCCGACTTCACTGCCAGCGAGTCGGATTCACTCCGTGGAACTTCCTGCGCCCATAACCATGAGCCGAAAGCTGTCCACAACAGGGCAAATAGAGCGACGAGTAGACGATTCAAAAGCGGGGTCAGGCTTCGGCCAGGCTCGCCGTTATTCTGCGTCTCCATGATTGCTGCGCTCCCAGATGAAGCTCCCACCGGAACAGCAAGGCGACCGATTGGAAGACCTTCTCGAAGCCGCCTTCCGAATTCGAAATACTCTCAATCGGCACGCGCCAAATTCCGGTCGACGTATCGAAGGAAAACCGCACCGCGACTCCTTCATGCTCATCCGCCAGTCGAATCTCCTGCACCGGGGCATGCTCGCGGGTTTCGCTGAGCGGCTGATTCCATTCGCCCGTCTCCGGAATCGAAATATGATGCTGGTGCGAACTGCGGGACATCAGCGCGAGATTCCACTCCACTCCGAAAGGCGTATGCAGCTCGTGATGCGCATGATTCAGAATTTCATAATCAATATTCAGAACCGACTTGCCGGGCAGGGTGCGGATCGTCTTGCGAATCTCGACATCGGTCTCGCCGATCCGGCCGTTCCGCTTTAAAGTGAAGCCGTCCGTGAACATCTCCAACAATTCATACGATTCATTCAAAAAGGTGCCGTAGTCCTTGAGCTGCGCATCGCGGAACTGCTCAATCGTCGAGTCCCAGCCATAAAAATGATCCAGCAGCGCGGCGCGCGGCCATTTATCGAAGTGCATCTGAAGATACAGATTCGGTTCCTTCGCCAGCAGCAGGTCATGAATCGAAGCGCTTTCCGAATGTTCATCAGCGATGAACTGCGCGCGATGCACGTTCTTGTGATACTGCTCCTCGCGGCGCGTCAGAGTATTGAGTAAATTGTATCCCTTGGGACGGAAATCCCACTCGAAAATCGATCCGCCCCGCGCCGGAGACACATAGGTGTTCATCACCGAATTCTCGATCAGAATCTCGTCGAGGCCGTCCTTATCATAATCCACAGGGGTCACTTCAATCCACTTCCGACCGCGATGCGTCAGGTTGTCGATTTCATATTCACCCATAATGAGCGATTTCCAAACCGCATGCCGCAGATGCGGCAGATAAAGACCGCCGAACACGCCGTGCCAATACGGACAATTGCACTGGCCGCGCAAGATGTCCGTCTGATACTTGGTGTCTGTCTTACGGTTGGACAGTGCCTGAAACTTCGCACTGCTGCGCAGCATCCGCTTATGCAGGTAGTTCGATTCGGGATATTTCGCCAGAAAACCGCGCCAGAATCCACCGCGATAAAAAGGACGAATCTCATCCCAGTCAGGATGCTTTTCAAGCTCCTTGTGATGCTTGCTGTAGTTCTGCCCCGCATGCAGCGGCAGCACCCACTCGCCCATTTCGAAATAGGAACCGGCGGGCAGATAAGTCCTGCCCAACGGTTTGATCGTATCACGCGCGCTGGACAACGTCTCCAACTGCACATGATCGGATTCGCGCTCCAGAGCCTCAAAAAAGCGATGCAGCCAGCCCTCCTCGATCACATACTTATAGGTGCGCGGCCACAAGCCGAACTTCTCACCGTCATCCCCCATCACGAATAACGAGTGCGGCCGGTCGTCAGCCGTTTCCACCATATAATCAAAAGACGCCTGCGGTTCCTTGAAGGGGATTGTGTAGCGAAGCCGTTTGTGAATCGGAAAAAGCGCGACGGGGTCGCCGCTCGCTTCCGTCATGTAATAGCCGTTCAGCTCTTCGGGCCGGTGTCCGGCGGCCAAAAATTCATCATCATCCAGAGCAAGATACTCGACTTTCGCCTCGCTCAACAGCGCGGGAATCTCCGGCTCCCAGACACGCTCGGGCAGCCAGATGCCGCGCGGAGTCACCCCAAAACGCTGCTTGAGATACTCGCGCAGCCTGTCGATCTGCTCGACGGCGTCCACGCGCGGAATAATCGGCAGGATCGCCTCATACATCGCGCCGCCCAGCAGCTCAACCTGCTGATTCTCGAGCAGGCGATTGATCAGATCAAAATATTCGTGACAATTCTGTTCCAGCCATTCAAACAGACAGCCGGATGTATGCAGAGAAAAGCGGATGGAAGGATGAGCCAGCGCGGTTTCCAGAAACGGACGGTAGCTCTTTTCAAAAGCCATAGTAAAGACTTCATCGAAATTGCCGATCGGCTGATGATTGTGGAGGACAAGGGCAAGATGGACTTTGGACACGGGACTCTCTTTACGCTTAGTGAAGGGAAGGAAACTGTGGCGGATTATTCGGGGTACAATTCAACGGTGACGCTCTCGATGTCTTCATCACCGGGAGCGCCTTCTCGTGTATAGGCTAATTCAGGATCAAAAAACGCGGTCCGGTCAATATCATCGTAGTAGCCCTCGCACTCAACATGATAAATTACCGTCAACGGTTCGCGGATCGGTCGCCAAACCTTGACCCTGCTTGGATCATTTGTTTGCGGATCTTCGCAAGTAGTCGTTTGGTCTTCTTCTTCTCCCTGAATCCGCCAGATCACGCTGATGCAATTTTCCACGGATTGACCGGTCGTATTGTTTATCGCGTGAACATAAAGAATCCAGACCGGCCAGGGATTATATTCCTCTTCCGACTTTTTATCGCAGGATAACAATAAGCCGCAGACGGCTAAGGCAATGATCATTCTTACCATCATCGTAGTCCCCTACTCTTTTTGAGATGAATACCAAAGCGCTGAAGCTCCCAGCATGCCTGCATAGTAGCCAAGCTTGCCGGAAAGAATTCGTAAATCACGAGTGTGTACTCTGCGCGCGCGCGCGCGCAGCCTGTTGTTCAATTCCGCATAAAAAAAGTCCGATTCCGCCATCGTCCCGCCGCCGATGATGATTGCCTGCGGATTCAGCATGTGGACCCAAGTTGCCGCGGCTTCAGTCAAACGAGCCGCCATTAACAATTGAATCTGCTTCGCTTTCGGATTGTCATCGCGGACCATCTGCGTAATCCGGCGCGGAGTCGGAAATTCTCCCTTGGGAAA
>JAHIZR010000007.1 GCA_018814465.1 bacterium
AAGGACATTTGAGAGTTTTCGATCTGCAGGGACGCATCGTGCTCTCTGAGATACTGTCTCCCGGTACCGGCGTCTCGCAAAGCCGCACCTTTGATTTCGCGAGTTTAACTACCGGCATCTATTTCGTTAATCTATCTCACTCAGCCGGACAAACCACTCAGAAAGTCATCTTCCTGAGATAATCTTCCTCTTCGCCGAGCCGGGCCAAGCACAGAAAACGTTCCGCTTTCGATTCCGTCAAGGTGCGCAACCCGGCCGGAATCTCGTACTCTTTGTTCACAGCGGCGAATCTCCAGATTCACCCTTAAAGACTCGATCACACAAATGCAATCCGATCCACGGGAGGCTTATATGACCAAATCGGTTCACCGCCGATTATGCGCAATCCTCATTGTGATATCTCTTTCACTACTTCTCGGTTGCAGCAGCGATGAAAAATCCGGGCCCTCCGGTCCGCCCTCAAGTGAATTGATGTTCGTCGAGTATCGCAATCCGGTCGAAATCGAAGTCGATCCCGAATTGCAGCTTGCCTTGCTCCTGCACGATCGTTCTTCGCCCTCCGGACCCGCCCTGCAGGTTATCGATATCCAGAATCACGAAGTCCTTCAGACTTTGATCCTCGACTATTATGATGTCTACGATGTCGAGTTCATCAATTCCACCACCGCCTGCTTCGCCGGACGTCCGCAAGGCAACATCGGTTACGCGGTCGAGTTTTTCACGATCCCCAGCTTAACGAATATGACTCGCGTGCTCACTGGCGACACCAGCGGTACGCATGGCTATCTCGATGTAAACGATGCCGGCACCGTTGTCTACTATAGTCATGCCGGCGGCGGCGTAAAGGATGCCGTCTATGCCATCTCCGTCGCTAACAAAAGACTGATTGACGCGGACTATGACGGAGTCGCACCCTTCGGTTTCGACAACGATCTCGTTGAAGGACTTTTATCTACGCCCAGCCGCATTTTCTTCGACGCTGGCACAGACGACATCGTTGTGGCAAACCTTACTGGCGACTACATCACTCTAATCGATGCCGGAATCTGGGGCTTGAATTCTCGCGACGCTTTGCTCATCTTTCCGATTGCCGGAACCGCGCACATCGAAACCGGCCCGAATCCGATTCCCGATATCCGCGCCGATGCGGTGGCTAAAGGTGAAAATATGTACGCCTTCGCCGGAACCTCCGGGGAAACTCCCTATTTATCGCGTTTCGGTACGTCCTCGCAGGGAGTGGATTTCGTTGAATCCTTCAATGATCGCCAATGGGTCTACCGCAATCGCGACATCCGCATTCATCCCCGGCAGGATATCTTCTCCGTCTTCGTCTTGCAGGAAGACACCGTCGGCGTCGGCATCGGCCAGTTTCGCTTGAATAACCTCGGCGAAGTCGCGTCTTCGCCTTATCGCACACGGCATATTCCTGATTCCACCATTGCCGCCGTTGGGATTGACACTGCCAACGACCGCCTGCTGGTCGCCGATCGCGAATCCGAATCCCTCGAATTCATCCAGATAATACCCTGACAGCGAGACTGACCAGTTAATATGAAACTCCCGGTTCTTGCCATCGTCGGTCGGCCTAATGTGGGGAAATCGACAATCTTTAATCGTCTCACGAAATCCCGCAAGGCGATTACCTCGCCCATCTCCGGCGTGACCCGCGACCGTCATGTCGGTACCGTCGAGTGGGGAGGACGTACTTTTATCGTCACCGACACCGGCGGCTGGGTTCCCAAAACAACTGACATGTACGAGATCGCCATCCGGGAGCAAGTCGAATTCGCTCTCGAATCCTGCGATCTCGTTCTTTTTGTCTGCGACGGCCAAACCGGACCAACCGATGTCGATATGGATATCGCTCGTATGCTCCAGCGATCGAATCGCGACGTTATTCTCGCCGTCAATAAATCCGACAGCCCTAAGATCGACGCAGAAGTCCCGGCCTTTTACACGCTCGGTGTCGGCGATCCGCAAGCGATCAGTGCGGTTGCCGGTCACGGTTTCGGAGATCTCCTCGATCTGATTGTCGAACAGCTTCCCGATACCGATACCGCTGATCTGCCTTCGCGCCCGCGTCCTTTGGTCGCCGTCATCGGTCGTCCCAATGTCGGCAAATCCTCCTTCGTCAATGCGATTCTTGGCGAACAGCGGCACATGGTCACCGATCAAGCCGGCACTACGCGCGATTCAATTGACAGCGTCGTGACCTTTTACAAACAGCCGCTCACCCTGATCGATACCGCCGGTCTGCGCCGCCGCGCGCGCGTCAAGGAAGCGCTAGAATACTACACCACCGTGCGCACTCAAAAAGCTCTCACGGATTGTGATGTCGCCGTAATCCTGATTGATGTCTCCGAAGGCTTGCTCGCGCAGGATGTGAAAATCATCAATGAAGCCGCCGGCTTCGGCAAAGGCATCGTTCTCTGCATCAATAAATGGGATCTGTTCGAGAAAGACTCGAAATCCGCGCACCAGATTGAACGTGACATCGACGAGCGACTCGCGTCCTTCAGCTATGTCCCCAAGATGTTCATTTCCGCCAAGGAAAAACAGCGCGTGCATAAAGTCCTCGAAAAAGTCTTCCAAATCTACGAAGAACGGCAAAAGCGCATCTCTACCTCTGAGTTAAACCGCTTTATCGAAGAGCTCATGGAAGTCACACCCCCGCCCTCGATTAAAGGCCGTGACCTCCGCTTTAACTACGTCACTCAAGTGGAAATCGCGCCCCCCCTCTTTGCCTTCTTCGGCAAATATCCTGAACTGCTAACCGCTAACTACCGTTCCTTTCTGGAACGAAAGTTTCGCGAGAAATACGGCTTCGAAGGAGTTCCCCTACGGCTGACCTTCCGCAAGAAACAATAACTCCCGATAAACTCGCCCTGACCGCCGATCTGGTCGTCCCGGCAGTCGATGGAGTCTTTTCCTATCGCGTCCCTGCATCCATGCAAACTCTTGCACATGTGGGGATGCGTGTTCTTGTGCCCTTTGGTCATCGCCGGCTGACTGGATACATCGTTGATCTGAAATCTGAATCGAATGAGCTCGCCACTAAGTCCATCGAATGTTTGCTCGACAACTATCCGGTCTTTTCCTCCGAGCTGTTGAAATTCACGAAATGGATGGCCGACTACTATCTTTGCGGCTGGGGCGATTGCCTGAAAGCCGCGCTCCCCGCCGGCTTCACCCTTGACGAAAAAGCCCATTGGGTACTCGAGGGCCATCCGCAGGGAGCGGAGTGGACGCTCTTCTTTGAAACGCACGATGTCGAAAAAAAACTGGTGAAAGCGCTCCGCGCTGCTCCTATCTCCCCGCAATCTCTGAAGCGTCGCTTCGGCTTGACCGCGCGCTCGATTGAGATTAAGCGCCTGAAAGAAGCCGGACTGATTTCCTTCCGCGCCATCATGAGGCCGCCTCGTGTCAAATCAAAAATGGATGCTGTCCTCACGCTGACCGACAGAGCGAAACAGTCCTACGGCGAAGAGCTTTTTATGCAGATCGGCACGCGCAATGGTCAAAGGCTGCTGCGCGAAATCTTCGAGTCCGGCCCCGAAGGCGAACTGCGTTCACACCTCATGAAAGGCGCCAACTCCGCGCGCCGCGCCGCGCTCGCCAAGTTGATCTCCGACGGCTGGATTCAACTCCGCGTCGAAGAAGTTTCCCGCTGGGATGCCACATCCGAGGGCACGCCACATGTCAACAAGCCTCTGTCTCTGACCGCCGCGCAAATAAAAGTTCTCGAAAAGATCAATGAGTCCATCGAGAATGTTCATTATCAGTCCTATCTCTTGCACGGCGTCACGGGTTCCGGTAAAACTCAAGTCTACATTGAAGCGATTCACAAGGTACTCGCGAAGGGCAAGACCGCGCTCGTCCTTGTTCCCGAAATCACCCTGACGCCTTTCCTGTGGAGTCGTTTCCGCGACGCTTTCGGAGACCAAGTCGCCATTCAGCACAGCGGTCAGTCACCCGCGGTTCGTTTCGATCTGTGGCGCGCCATCTCGCAGGGCAAATTCCCCGTCGTGATCGGTGCTCGCTCCGCCGTCTTCGCACCGCTAAAGAATATCGGTATTATCATTGTTGACGAAGAGCACGAAACCGGACTCAAGCAAACCGAATC
>JAHIZR010000008.1 GCA_018814465.1 bacterium
AGTCTGCCAACCGGAAAAGGCGGGGAAACGATCTGGAGTGTAGGGATGTGCTACCGGATGTAACAGAATAACGGAAGACGGTGAAACCTTATATAGAACCGGGATTAGCTTTTCGTTAATAAGTACAAGCGGGAGAGAATCATGATGCAACCTGTACTAATTAGCCTGTTCATTACGCTCATCAGTGTCAGCGCATTGGCGGCAGAGAACAACCGCTATTGGGTGTTTTTTGAAGACAAAGGAATTCCCGCCGGGCAGGAAATTATTGCCCTGCGGCAGGCGCAAACCTCGCTTAGCGAAAGGTCATTGAATAGACGCGCGCGCAATTGCCCGGAAATCGTGACGGCCGGAGACGTGCGCTTAAATGAGGCCTATCTTCAGCAAGTGCGCGAGACCGGCGCTGTGATACGACGATGCAGCAAATGGCTGAACGCGGTCAGCGTGGAAACGACTCCGGAAATATTACTGCAATTGAAGTCCCTGCCCTGTGTTCGGGAAGTCAGACCGTTCTCGCAGAAAGCAACTCTTGATCCCCACGGATCGCGGCAACTGCACCGTTCAATTGATGATCCCGATTACGGTCCGTCTCTTGATCAATATGCGATGTCACGGATTCCCGAATTGCATGCAAGAGGATTGAGTGGTGAAGGTGTCCTGATGGCGTTTCTGGACACCGGATATAATCTCGCCATCGAGGCTTTCGATTCATTAACCGTGCCGGCGACCTGGGACTTTATTTTCGGCGATTCAATCGTTGGGGTTGAGGAAGATCATGAAGAACAGGGTGGTCCCTGGCAGCATAACCACGGAACCATGGTTCTCTCGGTCGCTGCCGGCTACCATGAGGGTGCTATCGTTGGTCCGGCGTTCGGAGCGGAGTTTCTGCTGGCGAAGACTGAATGGCGGGCGGGGGAAGAACAATCCGAAGAGGATAACTACGTCGCAGCTCTCGAATGGGCTGACAGTATTGGAACCGATATTACTTCGTCAAGCTTGGGATACAAGCTCTGGTACGAGACTTCGGATATGGATGGTCATACAGCGGTAACAACTGTCGCCGTCGTTGAAGCAATCCGGCGCGGCATATTGGTTGTAACGGCCGCCGGGAACGATCGAGACAGTGATTGGGGCACGATCATCTCGCCCGCGGATGCCGACAGCATCCTGGCTGTGGGCGCTGTCGACTCGCTGGGAGATTTCGCTTATTTTTCCTCCCCGGGACCAAGCGCGGACGGTCGAATCAAGCCCGATATTTGCGCTCACGGCGTCCATACGTACTGCGCGACACATTATACAGATGAAGAGTATAGCTATACCTATACAAACGGCACTTCACTCTCTACACCAATCATTTCGGGCTTGGCCGCATTGGTGATGGAAGCACACCCCGGATGGACTGCGCAACAAGTACGGGAAGCGATGATAATGTCCGCAAGTCGCGCAAGCCATCCAGACAATGATTACGGCTATGGAATCGCTGATGGTGTCGGCGCGGTGGACTACGTGTTCACGTCGTCGCCGCATTTCCGTGAACCGGTCGTCGACTCTTCTGTGCTTCTGCGCGCCTATCCAAATCCCCTCAATGGATATGGTGTATTAAGGCTCACAATAACTGAACCGAAAAGCGGATCGATTCGTCTTTTTGACGTACTGGGAAGAGAGACAATGCGATGGGACAGAAAACAGTGGCAGGCCGGCGAGAACAACGTCAAGTTCTCAAGTACGGATTTGGCTTCAGGGATGTACTGGGCAAGGTTTGAGGGGGAAGTTGACGGACGGGCGACGAAGATTGTGGTGATTAAGTAGTTGATATAGACTCCCTCGCCTCCCGATGCTTTCCATGCGCTGAGAAAATAAGCTCAATAGCCGCGGGATTTATTGACTACGAATTTCAGAGGTTCGTTGTTCAAATAGCGTCGCAGATTTTCGAGAAACAGCTCATGAACCCGCTTTGTATAGTCGGGGAAATTCCCGGAGATATGCGGTGTCATAATCAGATTCGGCACATCGAAAAGCAGCGAGTCCTCGGGCAGCGGTTCTTCTACAAAGACGTCCAGTGCGGCATAGCTTAGCGTCCCATCAGATAGCGCTTTTATCAGAGCAGGCTGATCA
>JAHIZR010000109.1 GCA_018814465.1 bacterium
CGACAATCCCGCGACCATTCCCCAGCAAACCGTATTATACAGTTTGCTGTTCACATAATCGCCCATCAAGCGCTTCTTGTTGACCATGATCAGCATGGGAACGAGAATAAAGGGCAGCATCAATCCGTTCACGACCTGCGACAGGAACATCACCAGAATCAGCGGCAGTCCCGGAATCAGGACAAACAGCGCGCCCGCGATAATCAGCGCCGTATACAGAATATAAAACTGCTTGGCTTCCGAATACTTATTGTCCAGTCCCGACTCCCAGCCCATCGCTTCGCAGATCGTGTAGGAAGTCGAGATGGGCAGGATCGATGCCGCGAACAGACTCGCATTCAGCAGTCCCACACCGAACAGAATCGAGCTGAACTGCCCGGCTAAAGGCCGGAGCGCCTGCGCGGCCTGATCCGCCGACTCGACGCCGATGCCTTGCGGATACAAGGTCTCGGCACATACGATGACGATAAACATCGCCACGACACTGACGGCAATACCACCCACCACCGTATCCACTCGCGAATATTTGTAATGCTTCAGCGGAATGCCTTTTTCCACGACGCTCGCCTGCTGATAAAACTGCATCCACGGCGCAATCGTGGTTCCGATGACGCCGATCAGCATCAGCAGATAGGCTTTATCCGTGGAGAAGTGCGGAATGACCAGCGCTTCCGTGACTTCGCGAATGTCGGCATGCACACGGAAGCCGGTGATGATATAAGCGACATAAAAGAGCGTCGCGGCCAGAAAGACTTTTTCAATCTTGTTGTAATCAAGTTTCAGCACCAGCGCCCAGACCGCGAGAGCCGCTACCGGTACAGTGAGCCAGCGCGGAATGTCGAACAGCTCTCCGGCGGCGGCGATACCCGCGAACTCGGCGACGATATTTCCGAAATTGGTCACCATCAGCGCGAGCATCAGATAAAAAGTGAATTTCACGCCGAAGGTTTCGCGAATCAGGTCCGACAAGCCCTTTCCGGTCACCACACCCATGCGGTTGGACATCTCCTGAATCATGATCAGCGCGACCGTCATCGGAATAAAAATCCAGAGCACGCCCAATCCGAAATACGCGCCCGCCTGCGAATAAGTCGTGATCCCGCCCGCATCGTTGTCCACATTCGCCGTGATAATCCCCGGACCCATCACCGACACAAACAGCACAAGCCTCATCCAAGCGGGCGAGGTCTTTCTGCGGATTTTGCGAAGGAAATTGGTCATGGGATGATGCTGATTCCGGGCACCCGGGGGCGGGTGCCTCGGCGGAAACTGCACATAAAGCTACTACCCGCGACCTCCTGGTCGCGGAAAATAAAAAAGGGGCGGTTGCTGAGCCGCCCCTGTGATTATTTATGCACACTCAGGAAGTGCGAACGGGGCTCGTTAGAACTTTTTTCGAGGAATGCGCGGGCGATGAGAAGAATAAAAACTTTTCTTCGTCGGTCCGATCTGACCGCTGACTTTTTCGAGCGCGGTTTCTCTTTCCGGAGCGGGCACCGAATAATCGAAATCGCGCAGCGCTTCGCGCGCCAGTGAACGATGCATGTGTTGTTCGATTTCGTGCAGCAGAATCTCCTCCGCCGGAGCCATCAGCGTGACGGCGTCGCCTTCCTCGTCGGCGCGCGCCGTTCTGCCGGTGCGGTGAATGTAATCCTCGGGCGTCGCCGGCAGATCGTAGTTGATCACGTGTGAAATCCCGCGAATATCGATCCCGCGCGCCGCGATGTCCGTCGCAACCATGATGTCGAACTTGCCGCTCTTGAAACCCGCAAGCGCGGCGACGCGCTGATTCTGCGTGCGATTACTGTGCAGGGCGACAATCTTGAATCCCGCTTTCTGCAGGACACGCTGCAGCTTATCCGCGCGATGCTTCGTGCGGGTGAAAATCAGCGCCGGCAGCACGTCTTGCTGTTTCAGCAGCGCTTTGATCAGATTCGGCTTCAGGTGCGCCGGAACCGGATAGACCGTATGCGTAATCGCATCCGGTGAAGACGATCTTTCTCCCACCTGAATATGCTTGGGATTCTTGAGAATCTGTTTGGCAAGCTTCAGAATCGGATCGGGGAAGGTCGCCGAGTAGAGCATCGTTTGCCGCTCTTTCGGAAGCTCGCGGAAAATTCTGTTCAGATCGGGCAGAAAGCCCATGTCCAGCATGCGGTCGGCTTCATCCAGTACAACCGTCTGCAAATGACTGTAATCAACGCTTCCCTTGGACATATGATCGAGCAGGCGGCCCGGCGTGGCCACCAGAATGTCCACGCCTTTTTTCAAGCCATCGATCTGCGGACCGTAGGCCACGCCGCCGAATACCGGCAGCACCTTCAGTTTGGTAAACTTGGAATAGGCTTTCAGATTTTCATCAATCTGCGCCGCCAATTCGCGGGTCGGACTTAGGATGAGGACGCGAATCTGCGTTTTCTTGCTTTGCAGGAGCCGGTGCAGAATCGGCAGCCCGAAGGCCGCTGTCTTGCCCGTTCCCGTTTGCGCCGCCCCCATAACATCGTGCCCTTCCAATACCAGCGGTATCGTCTGTACCTGTATCGGCGTCGGAATCACATAGCCTTTTTCCTTCACCGCGCGCACAATCCGCTCGTCTAAATCAAAATCTTCAAAGGTCATGGATGATGTATTTGCTGTCCTTGGTTTAATTTCCAATAATTCTGCTAACATTTATGCTTTCTATTTTTATTGCTATTCCGCTATCCCCCGCAGTAATTTCTACAGTATTAAGATGCGGTAATATATTTCGCCGCGGCAGGTGTCTTCACCTGCCCGATACTACTAATTCGTTAATTCCATCGGGGCATAGGAAGACCTATGCCGCCGCGCGATTACAAAGTGTTCCGAGGTTTGTTTAGTTATCTTCAGGTGGTTGAATACCATTCTCAAATATTTTCTCCCATACAGAATCCGGCGGCGCAGGATACTGATAGGATGCACAAAGGTAATAGCCATCCACCAACATACCCGCAGCAGCAGGATAGCCCAATTGACCTGTTGAATCCTGCTCATGAAACCAGCTAAAAACTGGCTTGAGTCTGTTCGTGGCCTTAAATAACCAAAACGATTTGTTGTTATTAAGAAATGTGGATTCAAGGTATTCCGGCAAAGCGATAACTTCACCGCTACCTAAAGTAATTGGATCAGCGTTTTCCCAACCATCCCCTTCTGTCCGTGTCCATAATGTGTCTCCATCCATATCCACTCTTAACAGAATATTAGAATACTCCCGCGATGAATCGGGTCCCTCGCCGATTGCACCAAAAATTAAATATCCTCTATCGGACACTTCTTGAACAGCGCTTAATAATGTTTCGTCCGCAAGATCATATATTCGTTCCGTACGAATTCCTCCAATAGAATCTGTAACAAGCAACCATCCGCTGTGCCTAAGAGGCTGAAAGGGAGGTGAACTTTCTAAATCCTTATCTACAACTCCGACAACGATGATATTATGGAGAGAATCTGCGATCGCATCACCAAAGCAATCATTATCTTCACCGCCATAGTAGCGAAGCCATTGCTGCACTCCCATCGAATCAACCTTCATGATCCAACTATTGAAGGGCACATATAGTTCGTACGTTAATCCGACTAATAGAAAACTGCCATCGTGAGTTGGAATTAGAGAGCGGCAAAATCCATCGTGATATGTCTGACGCCATTGGATTTCGCCAGTTGTATCCATGCACAACAACCATACAGAGCCGCCGGTTGATGGACCCGCAAGGATTAGATCTCCATTATCGAGTTGTATCATACTCGCGCAATAATCCAGAGTCTCTTTAGGAAAACACTTTTCAAGTTGGACTTCCCCCAAGCTATCCGTAACGATTAACCAGCTGGATCCGTTTTTAGGATCAATAAATCGGCAACTGTCTGCTCGGTTTAGTATTGCGAAACCTCCGCCTTTCAACGCTGTCATAGCCTCGCAATTCGTCCCCCAGCCGAAACTATACCTTTTCTGCCATTCGATATTGCCGTCAGTATTAATCTTCACAAGCACAGTCTGCGTACGACCTTGTGGAAGCCTTGCTTGGTATGCAAGTATCAGGCTTGTAGCAAAAAAGCACAATAGAAAGCCAGAGATTGCGATCCTGTTTCTCATGCCCCCCCCTAATCCGCCTTCCAAGCCTTGTAGATCGTGGGCAGCAGTTCGTCGATGGAATCCTTGAAGCCGACGACGCCTTTCTGGATGCCGTCTTCGTCGATGACCGGCATGAAGAGGAAATTGTAGCGGAGGAACAGCTCGGCGATTTCATGCAAGGGCGTGTCCAGCTTCAGGGCGACCAAGCGCGATTGCAAAATATTCCCCACCTTCAAAGCCGGATCGCGCTGTAACAGGTGCCGCAGGGACAGGACGCCGATCAGCTTGCCGTCCTCATCATGAATATACAAGTAATAAAAAGATTGAATCTCCTCGGCATTGGCGCGCATCGTGTCCATCGCCTCGCCCACCGTCGCGTTGGCGCTGAC
>JAHIZR010000110.1 GCA_018814465.1 bacterium
CTTCGTCGCCGCCGCGGCAGCGTCCGCCGTCGGAGTGATGACGTCAATGACCGGACAAGAGTAGCGCGCCCGGATTTCGTCGATGCAGACGGCTGAAACCGTGTTGCAGGCGACAACGATGACTTTCGGTTCAAAGGAATAAAGGTAGTCGAAACACTCGAGGGCATAGCGGGTGATCAAGGCGGGGCTGAGACTGGCATAAGGGACTCGCGCACGGTCCGCCAAAAAAACCAGAGCTTCAGAGGGAAGCCGGCGATGAATCTCAGCCGCAACAGTGAGTCCCCCTAAGCCGGAATCGAAAACAGCAATCGGCTGCGCGTTCAGCAAGTTCTCCAATGGTTCCTCGATCGTTCCTTAGCGCGATGCGGTCGCTTCCATGTTTCTTTTCATTTTGAGGACAGCCGTCGCGATGGATTCGGAAAGCCGCTGACGTCCGTTTTCCGCGGACAGGACTCGCGCATCGGCGGGATTCGTCAGAAAGCCGCACTCGATCAGAATCGCCGGCATGGACGCTCCCATCAATACATAGAAACCCGCCTGATCCAAACCGCGCACAGAGAGGCCGGCTTTCTCCTTGGCCTCGTCCAGCGTCAGGCCGGCCCAAGTTTCACTGTCTTTCATGTATTGAGCGGTGGCCATCGTCAGCAGGATGTGATTGGCTTCCGTCAACTCCTGATACTCATGATCGCTGGATTCAAGTTCCACTACGGCATTTTCTTTCAACGCCACCTCGACCGCCCGCTCCGTTCTGGCAGGACTCAGAAAGTAGCACTCGAAGCCGCCAATCGATGCATCCCGAAAACTGTTGGCATGGATCGACACAAATAAATCGCCGCGATTCGCATTGGCGAATTCCGAGCGATCTTTCAGCGGCATGAAGCGATCGGTATCACGCGTCAGCTTTACGTCGATTCCGGCCTCCCGCAGTTCGCGAGCGACACGTTTGGCGATATCCAGAGTGACATTTTTTTCAACCAAATCATACAGTCCGGAAGCGCCGGGATCCTTGCCGCCATGGCCGGGATCGATAATCACCGTGCCTAGCTTCCATGCTTCCGTGGAACCGATCTTCGTTCTTTTTTCAGGCGTCGGCTCCGGCACAACCTCTTCCGCTTCCGGCGCGCCCATCTTTACCTGTAATGCGCCGGTTTCCGCATTATAAGTCAAGCCGCCCGGAAACATATCCTGCAGGCCCGACAGCGGAAGCCAGAATGAACCATCCCACTCCTCCGGCGCGACCCGCAACTGGATATGACTGTCATTTACCTTCGCGAACGGATTGCCGCGGCGCAGGATCGTGACTGAACCCGGCGCTGTGATAATTTCTTCATTTGCTTCCCGTTCCCGCTGCCAGTTGGCTTTGCGAGTGAGCAGTGCCGAAGGAATCAACTGCTCTTCACCCCTTTTCAGCAAAGGCAGGTTTCCGAGCGGGCTGCCCGAATCGTCCATCAACAACACCGTATCCATGGCACCGGACACGGAGATGCTGAGGGCAAGCAGGATGAATATGGAAATGCGGAGAGTTGTCACAATATCCTCCGGATTTGGTTGTACCGTATTTACTCTATCTATTGACGATAGCTAATTTCGAGGGCAAAATCAACTGTCTCGACCGTTTCATTCACACTTTCCGAAACCGTGTGTCCGAGTTTGGTTCCCAATCGCAGTGAGTTCCAGCCTTTACTGAACTGCAGCGTAATCCTGCGACCGGTACCAAAGAGGGAGACTAACGGATAAGCACCGTAAACGGAGCTTTCATATAAAGACATTGAAGCATCGGAATGTTCAACATTCCACATCGTAATCCTCGATAATGCCTTAATTCCCAAAACCGCGGTCTTCATCTGAAAAAAAGCCAGCGTTCCCAGCGCATGCTGATGACCTGTATTCCGAACCGATGACTTCAATTCAAGGCGAACCTTGTACTCCTCCCGTCCGTAAAAGAGGACTTCCAACCGGCCCCGATCGGTGCGTTGATAAACCGCCTCGTCGATGGTCGAAGTCAGCTCATTCCAGCGATGATTGATCAGACCGCTGAGCTCGACGGCTGAACCGGGATAGAGCCTGAGCTGAGCGTTTAGCTGATCGCCTGCTTTCCTCAAGGGAGAGGTGGAGGTGCGGAACGGCGTGCGCTCCGTCTCGCCGCCAATTGACAGCTGATAGCCTTTGCCCCGCAACATGGAACGCATTCCGGTTTGTCGCGCGTTGCCGGCATCCTCGCAGAAACCTCCCCATAGCCGCGAGTGCGGAGAATAAAATGCTTCATCAGCATAGATATGATA
>JAHIZR010000111.1 GCA_018814465.1 bacterium
GAATCGCGCCTTCGGTCCGTTCGCATGGGCGTTCTGGACGATGTTCGTCTGCAACGTGGCGGTGCCGCAAATCTTCTGGTTCAAGAAGATGCGCAATTCACTGCCGGTGATGTTTGTCGTCTCGATCTTAGTGAATGTGGGGATGTGGTTCGAACGGTTCAATATTATCGTCACTTCACTGCATCGTGATTTCCTCCCGGCGAGTTGGGATTATTACGTGCCGACGTTCTTCGACTGGGCAATGACCATCGGATCGTTCGGACTGTTCTTTACGCTGTTCCTGCTGTTCGTGCGAGTCTTCCCGACGGTGGCAATGGCGGAGGTGAAGGGAGTCTTGCCCAATCCAACGGGCCGCCGGAAAGGAGGAGATCATGAGTAAGCCGAAAGCCGCAATGATTGGCATTTTCGCGCATGATGATCAAATCCTGCAGGCGGCGGACGGAGCGCGGCAGAAGGGATGGAAAGGGCTGGATGCTTATACGCCATATCCGCTGCATGGCTTAGAGAAAGCGCTGGGACTCAAACATTCCTGGGTGCCGTGGGTGACGCTGATCATGGGCTTGGCCGGAGCGACCGGCGGTTTCCTGATGCAGGTCTGGACGTCGGCGGTGGACTGGCCGCTGATTGTGGGCGGCAAGCCGTTTATCTCGTGGCCCGCATTCTTGCCGATTACCTTCGAGAGCGGCGTGCTGGTGGGCGGCATCAGCAACTTTATCGCGATGTGGTTTGCCTGCCGCCTGCCGAAGCTGAAGCCGAAGGTGCATGATGCGCGCTTCACGGATGACCGATTCGGATTGATTGTACCGTTGGATGGTCTCGATGAAGCGGAAGTGAATGCTTATCTGAATGCGCAGGGCGCGGAGGAGGTGAAGCGTGTTGAAATATAGCCTCCTGATCCTGATGGCGTTTATCGCGGTTTCCTGCGAGCACCGCGAAACGCCGCAGCTTGAGTATATGCCCGATATGTACCGGCAGTTGTCCGTGCAGGCGCAGGAATATGATCCGATATCCGAGAACGGCGTGGCGATGCGGCTGCCGGTGGAAGGAACAGTGCCGCGCGGCTATGAACCGTACCGCTATGGATTTGCCGATACGACGCAGGCGGATGCGATGCCGAATCCCTTCCAGCCGACGAAAGAGATGCTGGAAGCAGGCAAGAAATACTACATGACCTATTGCGTAGTTTGTCACGGCGCGACGGGCGACGGGTACGGCTATATCGTGCCGAAGTTCACCCAACCGCCGCCGTTGTATTCTGAGAAGCTGATGAATTGGACGGACGGCAGAATTTTTCACACGATTACCATCGGGCAAGGGTTGATGCCGAGCTATGCAACGCAGCTTCCGCCGAAGCAGCGCTGGGCGATCATTCACTATGTGCGCGCGCTGCAGAGAGCGGCGCATCCGACCGCCGAAGATTTGGAACTCGCTCCCAAGAGCGGTTTTACCTTTGAGGATGATTTGCCCGATACTGCCGTCGTGCCAAGCGAAGGGAGCGTGAAATGAGTCTGCATTCCGCAACCCTGACCGCCATCGAGAATCCCGGATCGCTGGCAGTGGCTTCCAAGTGGAAGCTGACCTTTACGGCGTTCACGATCATCGGGGTCGCGACCTTTGCCGCCGGACTGATGACCGACTCGACGCGCATCTGGCATGACTATGTCATCGCATATTATATTTTCACCTGCTTCGGACTGGGGGGACTCTTCTTCGCCGCGCTGCATCATGCGACCAACGCCACGTGGTCGGTGATTCCGAGACGAGTCGGCGAGGGTTTCGCGTCGTTCCTGCCGGTGTCGCTGATTCTGTTCATCGGTGTCGCCGCCGGATTGTATCTGGAAGGCGCGCATCTATACGAGTGGATCGACAACGGTATCTTCAAGTCGCACAGCAAGCAGGTTTGGTACACGCCGGAGTTTTTCATTATTCGGAATGCCGCATTCCTGTTCATGTGGATCGTGTTCTATAAGCTGATCGTGGGTTGGTCCGTGAAGCAGGATGACGGAACGAGACCGGAGCTTTCGAAGAGATTGCCGAAAATCTCCATCGGTTTTCTGCTGGTGATGGCTCCGACTTTCACAGTCATGTGCATCGATCTGATGATGAGTTATCAACCGCATTGGTTCTCAACGATGTGGGGAGTCTATTGTTTCGCCGGATTGTTCCAGAGCACGGTGGCGCTGATGATTCTGGTATTCGTGCGACTGAAGAAAGGCATCCTGTCGAAACTGGCGACGCCATCGCACGTCAAGGATCTGTCGGGCTTGCTGTTCGCGTTTACGATCTTCATGTGCTATGTGGGCTTCTCGCAGTTCATGCTGATCTGGTATGCCAACCTGCCCGAAGAAACCGTATTTTTCATACAGCGCATGCAATACGGCTGGGGGATTCTGTTTCTGGTTGTGATGCTGTTCAAATTCCTGATTCCCTTCTTCGGTTTGATGGGACAGGGACAGAAAAAGAGCGAAACGTGGCTGAAGATTGTCTGCTGGATCGTGCTGATCGGACAGTTTCTCGATTTCTACTGGGTATCGTTCCCGACTTTCAATGAGCATTTCACGATGATCGGCTGGATGGAGATCGGCATGCTGCTCGGCTTCGCCGGGATCTTTGGTTTGACGGTCGCGCGCTTCTTCGGTAAGCATGCGGTCGCGCCGGTCGGCGATCCGAAAGCGCTGGCGTCCGCGAACTGGAGGTTCTGGGAGTGAGTAAGCCGTTCAGAACCGTTCTGTGGTTGGTGCCGGTGCTGGCTGTGATTGCCGGAATTCTTTACTATAGTCATACCTATATCTACAAAGCCGGAGTGAAGGCTGGACGACTGATGGCATTCGCTGAGATGGAAAGCCAAAAAGTCGAGGAGCCGGATCTGCGCGAATTGGCCCGCAATACCGCGCTGGCCAGAGAAGGGCAGGCGCTGTTCAAATCCAATTGCGCGCGCTGTCACGGCGATAACGGCGAAGGCAACGGTCCGCAAGCTGTGGGACTGAATCCGCCGCCGCGCAATTACCGCACACAGGAGTTTAAGTTCGGCAACGATATCGTTTCTATCTTCAATACACTGCGCAACGGTTCACCCGGCACCTCCATGCCGAGTTTCTCGCTGCTGCCCACGAAGGACTTGTTCGCATTGGCGCATTATGTGAGGACATTGGTTCCGAATCCCGCGCCAATGACCGACGATGTTTTAGCGCAGCTTCCGGCGAAGCTGGGGGCGGGCGATACTGCTCCGCAAGGTCCGCGCATTCCGATTTCATTTGCGATGGAGCGGATAGCGGTTCCGGCGGTTCAAGCCGCGGAGCTGATGCCGTTGAATCTGACTTTGCCGGGAGCGAAGGTGTATGCGAACAACTGCGCGGCTTGTCATGGCGCGAAAGGCGAGGGATTAGCTGTGGACTGGATTTCGGTTGATCCTTATATTTATTCTTCCACAGCTATCCTGACGAATTGGAATGCTTCGTGGTATGATAGTCGCGAGGAGTTTGCCAGATTGGTGACGCATGGTTTGCAGGGGCGTGTGATGCCGGGGAATGCGGAATTGACGGAACAGGAGATTAGCGATCTGTTTGAGTTTGTGAGAGGGATGCAGAATTAATACCCCCCGTTTGTCTGCGACGAAACGGGGGAGAAAAGAGAACTCCCCTTAATCCCCCCGTGAACGGGGGGAAATAAGAAGGCTGTAAACACTGCGTTTACGGCTTTTTTTATTCTATGAATGAGATGCTATAAACTTTTTTGCGAATCAGGTGTTTAATAAGTAAGGGGGTCCCGCAAATCTCAAGAGGAGGATTATCATGAAACGATTCCTTGTTACGAGTCTTTCTCTGCTCGTGTATGCCTGTCTGGCCTTTTCACAGATTACGATTCCGATTCTGCCCGATGAACCGATGCGGGGGAACTGGAGCATTTCGTCCCGAGATGTTTCCGTTGTCGTGCGCGATCAGGTGGCCTCGACGTCCGTGACCGATGAGCTGATTAATCACGGGAAGCGCATGATCGAGGTGGAGTATCTGTTTCCCATCCCGCCGGGAGCGGCAGTGGATCAGATGACGCTGCTGGTTAACGGTCAGGAGCTGTCGGCGATCTTGCTGAATGCCGACGAGGCGCGCAAGACGTACAATGACATCGTGCGCCGCAAAAAGGATCCGGCACTGCTGGAATACGCGGACTACGGACTGCTGAAGTCGAGCGCGTTTCCGCTGGAACCGAATAAGCCGGCGAAAATTATTGTTCACTACGACTATGTCTGCGGCCGGGACGGAAACCTGACGGAGATTATCTATCCGCTCTCGACCGGGAAGTATTCATCGCGGCCGCTGGAAACGCTGAAGTTCAAGGCGGATATCGAGTCGGCGGCGGATATCGTGTCGATCTATTCGCCGACGCATGACGTGAAGCTCGACCGCAAGGACTCAAAGCGCGTGGTTGTCACCTATGAAGCGGAACAGGCGCGACCGAAAGATGACTTGGTGGTTTTCTACAGCGAGGAGAGTCAGGATATCGGCGCGACGCTGCTGACGTACTGGCCGGAGCGGACGAAGGACGGCTACTATATGATGCTGGTCAGCCCTAATCCGCGCACCGTTTCCACGGCGGTGTCCGAGAAGGATATCGTGATCGTGATGGATAAGAGCGGTTCGATGTCGGGAGAGAAAATCGAGCAGGCGCGGGAAGCCGCGCGGTTCGTCATCTCGAATCTGAACGACAAGGATCGCTTCAATCTCATCTATTACGATGATCATGTGGAAACGGTTTTTGAGACGCTGCGCGAAGTCAGTGAGCAGAATATCGAGATCGCCATGGATCGTATCGACCGGATGGGTGCGGGCGGGAGTACGAATATTCACGCGGCGCTGGAAACGGCAGTCGGCCAGTGCGCCGATGCGCAAAAATCGGCCAGCAAGACTCCGACCGCAGTGCGCCCGGCAATTATTCTGTTCCTGACAGATGGCTTACCCACAACAGGCAATACCAGAGAAACGGATATTCTATCGAATACCAAACTGAAGAATGCCGCACAGGCGCGCATCTTCTCGTTCGGTGTCGGTTATGATGTGAATATCCGGCTGCTGGACAATCTGGCCGATGAGAACAAGGGCCGGAGCAGCTATGTGCAGCCTGCCGAGGATATCGAAGCGAAGGTGAGTTCGCTCTATAATAAAATTAAGAATCCGGTGATGACGGATGTCGCCGTGGAAATCGAAGCCTTTAAGCTCGCGAACCGGTGTCCGGTGGAGACGGGAGACTTGTTCGAGGGCGATCAGTTGGTGCAGGTGGGGCGGATTTTTGCCGAACCGGGATCGCCGTTCTATATGGTGAAATCCCTGCGGGCGCAAACGAAACTGACTGTATCCGGCACCTATGAAAAAGAAGCGCGCGAATTCGAATATCCGGTGCAGGTGCGGTTTGACAGCAGTTCGAATCCGTACAAGTTTTTAGAGCGCCTGTGGGCGGTGAAACGAGTGGATTTCCTGATAGACGAGATCCAGTTGCGAGGTGGCGAAAAAGAACTCGTGGATGAAGTCGTGCGGCTCGGCAAAGAGTACGGCATCGTGACTCCTTATACCAGTTTCCTGGCGGACGAGACTACGGACCTCAATGATGAACAGGCGATGGGAGTGGAGTCGATGCAGGCGATGGAAGTCGTGATCGAGAATTATGCCAAGCCGATGGTGCAGCTTGATGCTCCGGCGAAGGCCGCCCGTATCCAGAAGATGGAAATGAAATCCGGAGCTTCCGGAGGCAGTATATCAGGAGTTATTTCGAAGGAGCCTGGTTTTAAGATTGACTCGGGAGGACAGATTCACTATCGCGGCAGCAGTGAGTATGAAGAGTTAGTACAAGCAGAATCCGTATCCATATATAATCCGAACGAGCCTGTGAGAATCGTCGGCAACAGTACGCTCTACCGGAAAGGCGATGTCTGGAAAGCCGGAAATGCGCTGGATGTCGATGTCGAAAAAGACAAGGATTCTATCATCATTGTGCAGAGATTCTCGGATGAGTATGAAGAGCTGATCAATGCGAACAGCGCGGAAGAGAATGAAATAATGGCTGCTCAGCAGACCGGCGAGAAGCTGTTGATTCGCCTGCGTGGAGAAGTCTATCTGATTGAATAGAACCGGCAGCCACTCACCGGTTCGAGAACGAAAAGCCCCGACGATGACTCGCCGGGGCTCTTCATTCTCATCATTCCCAGAGTGAAACTCGGTTAAGCTTCCGTGTCCACATGTTGGGACCAGAATCCGCCGAGGAATTTGGTCAGCGGATGATCGGCGCCCAGTCGCTCCAATTTGGACAGATAGGACTGTTCGACGGTCTCGGCTTGCGCTGCGGCATTGTCCTTGACTTCGGTGGCTGCCTTCTGTGCGGTCAAAGCTACATTGGATCCGGTGGAAATTCCTGAAGTATCCATTTGGATTCTCCTGTCTGCATACGTCGATACGTATCGTTCTGGCAAGTCGCTAATAAATCTAAATTTATATTATTGACTCAGGCGGCTTACCGGGGCCTTTGATAGAGTATCGGCAAAGTAACACCAGAACTTTAATATTTGATGAGACAAATATGAGATATGAGTATGGAATCTCAAAAAAGAAGAAGAGACCCCCCTTTGTCCCCCCGTGAGCGGGGGAGATAAGAAAAGCCCCGCGCGTGCAGGGCTTTATGTTTACAAAGGAATGATTGATGTCAACGATTATAAACAGCCGCGAAGGTTCTACTGAATTCCTCGAGCGAAGTTGGAGTCGTTGATTCGGCATCGCGAGGCTTTTCAGGCATTAGTTTTCCTTCGGCGGCACCCCTGTACATTTCGATGTACAGTTCGGCAAGATTCGGCTTCACACCGGCTCCGATCATGCCCTGCTTCGCCTGTTCGAGAGGAAATTGAACATAGCTCAGGTCCGGTTTGCCGATGGCTTTGCCAAGGACAGACGTTACTTCTTTCATGGAAATATCGCGCTCACCGAGCAAATATTGATAGCTGCTGCCGGAAAAATCCAGAGCGGACAGTCTCTTAGCCGCATAGGCTCCGATATCCTGCGAGGCAATCACCGGCATCGGAATCTCACCGGACGCGGGCATGCCGTTGATTCCCATGTTTTTTATTAGGCCGATATTCATAAAGAAATTTTCCATGAAAAAGGCTGCGCGCAGATGAAGCACATTCAGGCTGTCGAGATTGTTTAGCGCCATCTCGAGATCATGCAATCCGACGATAACGCCGGTTCCCACCGGGTGATTCGCTCCGATACTGCTCAAGCTCACAGCATGTTTGATGCGGGCTGCTTTAATGGCTTTGCTGAGCACGCCAACCACTTTGCGCTGATAGCCGCGAAAATCATCGGCGGCCATATTCGGCGGGATCATCAGGTAAGCGGCCTTTGCTCCGGCAAAAGTCTGCTTGACGAAATCGAGATCCTCAAGCGATCCCACGCAAGCCTCAGCGCCCTGATCGACAAGGCTCTGCAGCTTCGCCGCATCACGGCCGATAGCGCGCACTTGCTTCCCCTGTTTCAGTAAGAATTCCGCGACGATCCTGCCGGTATTGCCCGTTGCTCCGCAGACTGCGTACATTTATGTAACTCCTGATAGTGGTGGACAGTTAAGAAAATCTCGCATTCACGAGATTCAATCGTAATATTATTATACTCGGTTAAGAGGCAATTTGTTCCGATGAAGAGAAGAGAGATAAAGAAAAACGCCCCCTATGAACTTATTCTCCAAATACTAGCCCCCACCCTCTGCGGTGGGGGAGATCAGAGATTGAAGAGACTACTTGCTCTTCTGTTCGGCAAGAAGATCGGCTTCGAGTTTTTCAAGGTAGGATCTGGGAATGACAACCTGATGCACAACAGCGGTGCTGATGAGGCGATCACCTTCTCGAGTTTCGACTTCAGTCTTGACATAGTTGCCGCGATACTCGGTGCAGACGGCTTTGAGATCGATCTTGTGACCGACTCCGGCGGAAGCATGATGACGAATCGAAAGTCCCGTGCCGACACTGTTCTCGTGATCTTCAAGATAGGGCTTGATTAAATAGTAGCTGACCAATTCCGCCAGATGCGAGAGCCAGTAGGTCGAGCACAATTCGTGCAGGGAGCGGCCTTCAAACTCGACGGTCATGTCGTGCGTGACCACCTTAGAATATTCGGCGATCAAGCCAACTTGAAAGGATGATTTCATAAATTAGATCGTAAGTGAGTTTAATAATAATTGAAATTCTTTGTGCAGGGATTGCTCGAAAGCAGTGTGATTGAGAGTATAGCCTTGCTCCGATAGGGATGTAACGAACTCGGAGTGCGAGCGGTTCCGGCGATAGTCGGGC